>JBKHFK010000028.1:0-12564 GCA_046540295.1 Halanaerobium sp. | reverse complement strand
CGATAAAGCTTAAAAAGCTCTTCCATTTCTTCTCTACTCGGCTCATCCGTAGAATTCAGCAGTCCAATTTTTTTCTCAAAATACTCCCAGTCACACCAGATCTGATAATCATCATTAATAGAATAACCACCACTTACAGATTCGACAATATTCTTTGGTACTCCATCTTTAGCCAGAGATCTCCGCAGTAAATAAATCGTATTATACAATTTGTTTTTCCCATCTTCTAAGTCTGATTCTTCCCAGAAAACATCAACCAATTCTTCGGCTGCAACATATCTCTCATTTGCCAGTAAAAGATACATTAATAAATACAGAGCTCGTTTAGATATCCAGTTACTTCCATCAACCTTCTTCCCCTGATATTCTAAATAAAATGGACCCAGACCATAAAAATTAATTTTCTCCTCATTCATAAGACCCCTCCTTAACTGCCTGACATACACAAAATCTATCAAAAAGGGGCATCTGTCTCTTCAGGCAAATGTCCATTATTTTAAAATTTAAAAAGCTGCTTCCAAAACACTTTCTATATCTTCTCTTTTGACCTTTCCGGCAGAATTTAAAAGTGCACTGTTGTGCATTGCTTTATCTACTATCAGCTCAAAGTCAGATCTCTTAACTCCTATTTCTTCAAGACGGACTGGGATTCCTGCTAAAAATCTCAATTCACTCAGAATACCTACCACAGCATCAACTGCCATTAAAGCCCGATCTTCTGCTTTGGTATTTGCAAATTTTTCACTGCCTTCCAGAGCAAGTAAGATATCCTGATAAGAATTTCTGCAGTATTCATATTTGAGATTATAAAACATACCGTGTGGTAAAAGAACTGACAGAGCATCACCGTGTGAAACCTCAGAAATTTTTTCACAGGCATCTCCAACAGCATGAATAATACCGGCATGAGAATTAGAAAAAGCAATTCCAGCCATCAGAGCTGCATTATTCATGGCAACTCTATAAGTTTTATTATTAACATCATCGACCAGCGCTTCAAGGTTTTTCCCTATCAACTTTAAAGCAGCAAATGCATAGGCATCACTTAAAGGATTGGTCTGCAGTCCGGTATAAGCTTCAACTGCGTGAACCAGAGCGTCAACACCTGTAGATGCTGTCAGTCTAGGCGGCAGGGTAAAAGTCATTCTGGGATCAATCACCGCCAGATCCGGCATCAACTTGCCGGAAATAAACTCCAGATTGTTTTTACTGTTTTGATCACTAATTACAGCACTTAAAGCAGCTTCCGAACCGGTTCCGCTGGTGGTGGGAATTACAATAAAGGGCTGCATATCCCCGTGAGCAGTTTCGATACCGGTTAATTTTTTTAAATCATCTACTTTTTCTGAAATAATTAAATTAACTCCTTTTGCCGTGTCAATGATTGCCTCACCACCAAGAGCAATTATTCCATCACAGTCCAGCTCCTGATAGCGGTGAGCAGCCTTTTTTACGATTTCTACTGTTGCCTGATTGGGAATAGTTTTAATAATCTGGCGTGGATTTATATCTATCCTGCTTATACTGGAAAGTAAAATATCTAGAATCTTAAGTTCATCTAAGGTTTGATTGGTTAAAATTAGTGGATTGCTGACATGCAGCTGCTCCAGTTCATAATCTAAGGTTGATAAAGCTCGATCTCCTGAATTAATTTTTACCGGACTAAAAAATTCATAATAATTCGAAGTCTCCATTTAGATTTCACCCTTTTCTTTAAATAAAAATATTGCTTTAAGTATCAGCTGCAGCCGCGATATTTCTCTGCTGAAATTATAGGCTAAAATCCGCTCAGCAAAGTCATCTGACATTATATAGGCTTCAACTAACTCCAGAATATAAATTAAAGAAACTGCATACTCTATATCACCTTCAACTATGAGCTTATGCTCCGAAAAAGCTCGCCGGATTCCTTCTTTGGCAGCCAGAACCTGATAGCCAAATTCTTCGTCTTTAAAATAAATCTTTAAATCTATATTTTGAGGTGAAGAATGATAACCGCAGTATTTAAGTTCAGACTCTTCTTTTTTCAGTACAATAAAAGGACCGTTCTTTTCTACTGCAATAGCCATATTAAATTTAGCCGGTAAATATAATAATTCTTTTTTGACCCGAGAGTCCTTATTCTTTAAGACTACAAAAGAACGACCCAGAAGTGAAAGAATAAATTTATCAATAAAGTGGTGCAGAAATTTCAAATTAAAGCCCCCTCAACTACAAATCTCTATATTCTGCCCTGATTCCGCCTACAAGTTTTAATCTGGTTCTGGCAGCGGTTAGATGGGCTCCTCCAATTTCACTAATTGATAATCTGACCGGAACTGCGACATTTTTAAGATGCATTCCAATTAAAGCATCACCAATATCAATTCCCAGATCTGCTTCCATATTTTCTACTGTTACCGGCTGCAAAAATTCTTTGAAAGCTGCTGCAGCAAAGGCTCCACCGGCCTGTCTGTGTGGAATAACATTTACTTCGTTAAATGAATATTTATTCTGTGTCTCTTTTTCAATAACCAGAGATCTATTGATGTGTTCACAACCCTGTACTGCAAGATGAAGATCAAATTCTTTTAAAATTGAAATTATCTTTTTGATTATCCTGTCTCCTAATTCTAAATCAGTTGCTGAACCTATTTTTTTACCCTGAATCTCACTGGTACTTCCACCCAGAATAAAAATTGAACCTGCTTCTGGTTCAGCTATATCTATTAATTCTCTGATGGCTTTTTCAACATCAGCTACTATTTTATCTGTCTGCATTAATATCTCCTTTCTAAACTTATCCATAACTATATTTTAACTCAAAATTATATATATCGCAAATATGTGATTATTTCTACAAAGTCTTAATGCAGCTGTGAAAACAAAAGAAAAAAGCCGGGATATCAACCCGACCAGTTTCCCATTATCAAAATTTAGGATTTTTTTGTTATTTCCTCTTCTATTTTTAAATAATTTTTTCTGGCTTCTTCCGAAAGTTCCTTCATTATCTTTTCTCTAAATTTAAAGGCCAGTTCCTTACGATCATGTTTTTGATTATCACTTAAAATTTCTGACCAGCTTATTTTTTTACTCTTATTAAAAAGATCATAATCGACCAGTCTTTCTCCCTGACTGTTATATTCAAAAGCAAAGAGTATTTTTTTGATTTCAATTGGAGATAGGAATGTAAAAAGTCTTACCTGATAGGCAGTGATAGAAAATAATGCAAAGGCATGATCTTTAGTCCAGGATTCGCCCAGAATTATTCCCGCCTCCAGGTCTGATAAAATAGTTATCAGTCTCTTGTATTCTAATTCATATAGTTCATCTGAATCATAAATATTAATTTTAAGTTCTGACCACTGATGATCTTCCAGTCCATGAGTAATGTATCTAACAGCATCCCGCCGCAGTTCCTCAAAGAGAAGAGTAGATTCCTTGTTTACTAAAATATTGTCTCTAACTTTTTTTAAAGATTTCAATCTTGATTTAATCGGCTGCTCTGTAAAAGAAATAATTGTACTCTCAGCATTTCCTCTGTCTATTCCTTCCAGAATTGAAACTTCCTCAGCCTGATAATTTCCAATAATTTCGTCTATCACTTTTTCTCCGGCTTCCGGAATCCGCATTACCAGCTGACCCGGACCGGCTGCAACTTTTTTTACCACCTGGCTTAATTCTCCATTATTTAAAATCATTGCCAGAAGAGCTGTGGAGTTCAGGGGCAGATATAAAATCAGATCAGAATCTTCAACCTTAAAACTTTGATTTTGATGATCACTTAAAAAAACAATTACAGATTCTTCAGCTGCCAGTTTAATTGCTGTCTGAAAATCAAGTTTTCTAAGATCTGTCTTTTTTGAAAGATTTTTAGAAAAAAATTCGGGGTCTTTAACTTTTAAAAATAAATAACGAGGACCACTGCGAACAAAATTCATCAAATCACTCCTGTCAACTGATAATAATTTTAACTTTCTAAAAATTTAAAACAAAATAAATTAGCCAGATCCTTGCAAATCTGACTAAGACTAATTTCGTATTTAAATCATATTAAATCTTTTATACTGTCTTCCCTGATCAACCGTCCAGGGGTAATTTACCTTATAGTCTGTTTTTGAAGGTAAAAGCAGATAGTTAATATTTAAAATTCCATTAAGATATTTGTTTTCTCCCTCAAATTGATGCTGATTATTATGGCCAAATAAATTAATATCTGCTCCCTGCGGAAGATTTTCCGGGTAATGAGCCAGACCAATCTTAACTCCATCTAATTCAATAGTAGTTCCTTCTGCCAGAACTTCACTTCTGTTTGTATTATCCTCGATAATACTGATATCGTCATGATTACCGGGAACATAAATGATCCTGGCAGATGTCAGTTTCTCTAAATTTTTGATAAATTCAGCTGACTTTTTCTGATAAAGTGGAATCATTTCCGAACCGGCATCTTCAAGTTTTAAGTTATCTACCAGATCACCGGTGTGAATAATTACATCCGGCTGACTGTAGTTTAGCATTTTATAAATATGAGAGTAAATTGATTCCGGAGTATCACTGACATGCATTATTTTTAATTCCTGAGAACTGTGAAACTCTTCCGGTAATTTATAACGATTTTTAAAATCAGAAATACCACTGCTAAAATTATTAAAAACCTTTCGAATTACTGAAGTCATATAAATCACTCCTCTGCTGCTCTGCTAATTGACTTCATAATTTTATTCTTTTGATTATCTTTTATTATAATACTTTTCGTTTTAGAAATCAAGCACCAGTTAGATCTTTTTTTAAACAGAAAAAAACAGGCTAAAATTCTGCCCAAATTAAAACTTAGCTAGGGCTTTACCCTTTAAATAGTTAAAAGATCTACCCTGATAAGTACTGCGCTCATTCATTCTTTTTATAATTAGATCATGAATCTCCCACCAGGGAGTGTCCCAGTTTTCAAAAATTGACTTTTCACCAGGTGCTCTTCCAATTAAACGCTGAACAGCAATATCAGGTGCCAGATTCTCTAAAAATAGGATTACACGGTCAATATATTCATCCAGCGAACAAATTTCAAGCTCACCCTCTTTATACTGTCTGGCAAAAACCGAATTTTCCCTAATATAAAGAGCATGTAATTTAACATGATTTACTTCCAGAGCTGATAAAATTCTGGCTCCCTCGATTACATCTTCCCGATCATCACCAGGAAGATTTAATATCATATGGGCTCCAACTTCAACTTTAAAACGCTTTGCTGTCAGAACTGCATCAATAAATTCTGCCAGTCCGTGCTGCCTGTTAACCCTTTTTAATGTCCTGTAATTAACAGTCTGTAAGCCAAATTCAAAGGCCAGTTCAATTTCTGATGAAACTTCCAGCAGCGAATTCTTTAAAGCTGAAATATACCTTTCATTGATGGCATCCGGTCTGGTTGAAAAATAAACAGCCACTACTTCTTCAACCTCAGCAGCTTCCTTTGTATATTCCTTTAATTTTTCTACCGGCAGATAAGTATTGGTATAATTTTGAAAATAAGCAATAAACTGATCCACTCCATAACGTTCACCAATATATTCCTTATTTTCCAGCAGCTGATTGCGGACTGACATGTGATCTGGCAGCATTTCAAAATCTGCCCCCTCTTCTCCACAAAAATAACAGCCCTCTTCAGCAAAACTGCCATCTCGATTGGGACAGGTTGTTGGTAGATTTACAGGTAACTTATATGTTTTTTTGCCATATTTATCTTTTAAAAACTGTGAATATTTATAATAAGGTTCTTCCATTTTGACACTCCTTAAATTGATTTCTTCAATTTGGCAAGCCGCTTTTCTCTATTTTTTAAATAGCTGATTATCTTTTCAGGACTGCGGTTGATAACTAATCTCTGATCAAAGTCCTCACTTTCAAAAATGAAATTGAGACTTGAGTATTCACCTATTTCATCGTGAAAATGAGCATCACTGTTAACCGCCAGTTTGAATCCATATTTTTTTGCCAGTTTTAATAATTTCAGTGATTGACTCTTTATACCTCGAGTATAGTCTTTTTTCGGACTGTAAGAACTTGCATTCAGCTCTAAAATAACATTATTTTCAGCGGCTGCCTGGGCTACTTTTTCTAAATCAAGTGGATATTCTTTCTGTACAGGATGAGTAATCATATCCAGATACGGATTTTCCATCGCCTTTATTGTTGCCTCAGTGTAAGCTTTTTTATTTTTTAAATTATGGCCGGTTAGACGGTGCAGACCTGCTGAAACAAAATCAAGCCGTTCTAACTCTTCAGCTTTTAGGTCAAGTCTCCCCTGATCTAAAATATTAGCCTCTACTCCCTTAATAATGCGAACACCATACAATTTGTCAGGTACAATTGAAATATTACCAAAATGATAAATATGAGGGCCGCCGGGCATCTGAGGCCCGTGGTCAGTTATTGCAATTAATTTTATTCCCTTAGTAAAAGCTCCCCTGGCCATTTCATCAACTGTAGAGTATGCATGACCACTGGCTACTGTATGAGTATGCAGATCTGTATTAATTTTTAACACATTAACACTTCCCTTCGTTATTCTACTTATTAGCTTATAAAAGTCAGGTTAATAATACATTAATTCTTTATTAATTATCTGTAAACATTTTAACAGGACTGCAGCCTAAAAGCAAATATCAATTAAAAAAAGCTCCCGAAAGGGAGCATTAATTTTGACTTAATATTTTGGTTAAAAAGTTTTGGATTCTTTTGGACTCAGGATCAACAAATATTTTTTCAGGGAAAGTATCACTAATAATTTTACCATGATCCATAAAAAATACTCTATCTGAAACATCTCGGGCAAAACCCATCTCATGAGTTACAATCAGCATTGTAATATTCTCCTGAGCTAAATCTCTGATAACTGTCAGTACTTCTCCGACAAGTTCAGGATCTAAAGAAGATGTTGGTTCATCAAAGAGCATAATATCTGGTTCCATTGCCAGGGCTCTGGCAATTGCAACACGCTGTTTCTGCCCTCCAGAAAGTTGAGCCGGATAACTGTCCTTTTTATCGGAAAGACCGACCTTTTTTAGTAGAGCTTCTGCTCTTGCTCTGGCGGCAGCTTTCTTTTCTCCTTTTACAACTACTGGAGCCTCTATTAAATTGCCAATCACTGTTTTATGGGGGAAAAGATTAAAACCCTGAAAAACCATCCCCATTTTCTCGTAGGCTTTTTTGCCAGATTCCATAACAGAAATTCCTTCTATATATAATTCACCGGAGTTAATCTCCTCCAGGCCGATTAGTGAACGCAGAAGTGTGCTTTTCCCGGAACCGGATGGCCCGATAATTGAGATAGCTTCTCCCTGCTGCACTTCAAAAGATACATCAGAAAGAACTTCCAGATCACCAAAACTTTTATAAATATTTTTCGCTTTTATCATTTCCAAAATTATCACCTATTCGTAAACAGAATATTTTTCTTCTAATTTGCGGAAAACTGTAACAATAACTGAGCTGATTACCAGATAAAAAACTGCAGCTATTATAAAAGGGATTATAGAAAAATCTCTTGTTACAGCTACTTTGGCCGAACGCAGTAAATCTCCCAGTCCAATTACAGCTACCAGTGCACTATCTTTAACCAGATTAATTGCTTCATTACTTGTCGCAGGCAGCACTCTTTTTACGGTCTGAGGAATTATAATTCTACTCATAGTCTGCCTGTAATTCATACCAAGAACCTTGGCAGCCTCGTACTGACCTTCATTAATAGATTCGATACCACCTCTAAAAATCTCAGTAAAATAAGCACCATAATTAACAATAAAAGTTAAAACTGCAGCTGGAAAAGGCTGCAGGGTTATCCCTAACACCGGCAGTCCATAATAGGCGAAAAATAACTGTAATAAAAGCGGAGTTCCTCTAAAAACCCAGGTATAAAAAGATAAAATTGATTCTAAAAATGGTATTTTAGAAATTTTACCAAGGGCTCCTGCTATTCCTACTATTACGGAAAATACTGCTGTCGCCAAATAGAGCTGGAAGGTAATTAAACTACCTTCCAGTATATATCCTGATACGTTTATTATATAATCAAACAAGTAAATGCCTCCTACTTAAGAACAATGTCCTCTCCAAACCATTTTTCAGAAATCTCGGCAGCTGTACCATCTTCAATCATCTCATCTAATGCTTCATTCAGTGCTTCTCTAAAAGAATCGGCTCCATCACGTACTCCAATTCCGTACTCTTCTCCACCAAAATCTTCTTCGAGAACTTTAAACTGACCGGGACGCTGACTCATATAATAACGACCAACTATTACATCTAAAACAACTGCCTGAACTCTGCCAGTCTGTAAGTCCATCAGCGCTTCTGTATTATTAGAAAACTGTCTTAATTCTTTAAAACTATCCATTACTTCCGGCTCAGATTCTACTGCACTAACTGCACTACTTCCCAGCTGAATTCCAACTACTTTATCAGCCAGATCATCTTTTGTTTCAATATCACTATCTTTTTGAACCACAATACTCTGAGAATTTTCAAGATAGGGCTTAGTAAAATCAATACTTTCTTCTCTTTCTTCAGTAATAGTCAGTCCATTCCAGATTACATCAATCGTTCCATTTTTAAGGCTTAAGATTACTCCATCCCAGTCAACAGCTTTAAATTCAACTTCAACACCCAGTCTTTTTGCTGCTTCTTTGGCTAAATCTATATCAAAACCAACGATTTCTCCACTGTCATCTCTAAAACCCATTGGTGGAAAACTGTCATCAAGACCAACTACCATCTTACCCTCTTCCTGTATTTCAGCCAGAGAATCCTCGGCCATTACATTACCACCAATTAAAAGTAAAGCTAAAACCACCACTACAAAAATATTTAATAAATTATTTTTCACTATTCTTCCTCCTCGATTTCTTTTCTTCTATTATACTTTATTACTTTATTGTTGTAAAGTATTAAGGTAAAAAAATACTCAATAAAGCAAAAATATTTCTGCTGATTAATAATTAGACAAAAACAAGAGGACGAAATAAGCTTCGCCCTCCAGTTATTTTTATATGATTTTATTTTAAATGTGCCTGACCTCTGTAGACTAAGCCTCTTACACCATCTACAGTAATTATCTCTCCATCTTTAAAGTCATCACTGATATCACCAGTGTTAACTACTACTGGAATACCAATATTAAGACCAACAATAGCAGGATGTGAGGTTAAACCTCCACTGAAGGTAACAACTGCAGCTGCTTTCTTCATTGCAGGTACAAAGTCGCGATCAGTCATCGGAGCAATCATAATATCTCCTTCTTCTATCTTATCCACAGCTTCTTCTGCTGTCTTAACAAGCTTAGCTTTTCCAACTACAATACCTTTGCCCACTCCCTGACCATCGGCAACTGGTTTACCTACAACATCTATTTTAATGAGGTTAGTTGTACCAGAAATACCAACAGGAGTACCGGCGGTGATTGTAACTAAGTCTCCTTCATCAATTAATTTGTGTTCTACAGCAGTGGAAATGGCATTATCCATCATTTCATCAGTTGTAGAGCTTCTGGCAGCTAATAATGGAGAAACACCCCAGGTCATTGCCAGCTGATGTAAGACTCTCTTATTTGGAGTAACAGCAATAATTGGTGTCTGCGGTCTGTATTTAGATACTGTACGGGCTGTTAGACCGGAACCGGTAGAAGTAATAATTGCTTCAGCACCGAGTTCTTCCGAAGTCTGACAGGTAGCAAGTGAAATTGCGGCAGTTACAGAATCAGCTGCAAATTCATACTTGCCGGCAAATTTATCTTTATAACTTTCAGAGTTTTCTACCTCTCTTGCAATTTGAGCCATAGTTTTAACTGATTCCACAGGGTATTTACCGGCTGCAGATTCTCCAGATAACATGGTTGCATCTGTTCCATCATAAATTGCATTGGCAACATCAGAAGCCTCAGCTCTGGTTGGACGCGGATTTCTGATCATAGAATCCAGCATCTGAGTAGCAGTAATTACAGGTTTTGATGCTTCATTACACTTTTTAATCATTATCTTCTGAACTATGGGCACCTTTTCTGCAGGAATTTCTACTCCCAGGTCTCCACGGGCAACCATAATTCCATCTGCTACTTCTAAAATAGAATCAAGATTTTCTACACCTTCCTGATTTTCTATTTTAGCAATAATGAAGATATCTTCATCTCCACTTTCTTCTAAAATCTTGCGGATTTCAATCACATCACTTGCCTTACGAACAAAGGAAGCTGCAATAAAATGAATACCCTGGGTCACACCAAAACGAATATCAGAAATATCTTTTTCAGTTAAAGCAGGAAGACTAACCTTAACTCCAGGTAAATTAACACCTTTACGAGAACCAAGTTCTCCACCATTAACTACTCTGGTTACTACATCTCCACCATCAATTTCTGTAACTTCCAGCTCAATTAAACCATCATCAATTAAAATTCTATTGCCAATTTCCATATCTTCTGCTAAATCTTTATAAGATACAGAGATTTTTTCAGCAGTACCTTCAACATCATCTCTGCTGATTATTAATTCGTTATCTGCCTGCAGCTGAATCTTATCACCCTTCATTTCTCCAGTTCGAATTTCAGGGCCCTTGGTGTCCAGCATTAAACCGACATTTTTGCCAGTTTCTTTCTCAGCCTCTTTGACCAGATCAATTCTCTGCTTATGTTCCTCATGATCTCCATGAGAGAAGTTCATGCGGGCAACGTCCATTCCCGCCTCTACTACTTTTTTAATCGTTTCTTTATCATTTGTTGCTGGTCCTAAAGTACATACTATTTTCGTTTTTCTCATATTAACCTCCCAGTAAATTTGAATTACATAGATAAAATATTTGCAAGATCATAAATATCCATATTTATTGTTTGAGTCTTTTTAATTGCATCTTCAACCTTACAGTAACCGATTGAATTATCCTTGTAATTGACCATTTTATCTCTTTTTCCTTCTAGCAAGAGATCAATGGCTTTGGCACCCATCCGGCTGGCAACAATTCTATCTGTTGCTGTAGGACTGCCTCCACGCTGCAGATGACCTAAAATAGTTACCCTGGTTTCCATGCCGGTTTTTTCTCTAATCAAATCTCCCATGGCCATTCCAGGACTGCCGTTATACTCACTTAAATCAGCAAATGGTGCCTTTACTCCTTCTGCAATCAAAATCAGGCTGTGTAACTTTCCTCTATCAAAGCCTTGTGTAATTTTATCACAAACCTGCTGTGGTGTAAAATCTATTTCTGGAACCAGTATGTATTCAGCCCCACCAGCAAGGCCTGTCATTAAGGCCAGATAGCCTGAATCACGTCCCATACATTCAATTACAAATGTTCTTTCATGGGAGGTGGCTGTATCGCGGATTTTATTAATCGCATCTAAAATTGTGTTCATAGCTGTGTCCACACCAATTGTATAATCAGTACAGGACAGGTCATTATCAATAGTTCCCGGAATACCTACAGCCTTAATATCACTTTCAGCATTAATTTTCTGTACACCTTTTAAAGAACCATCACCACCAATTACAACTAAAGCATCTATCCCCTCATCTTTCAAATGGGCATAAGCCTTTTTTCTACCTGCTTCTGTTTTAAATTCTTCACAGCGGGCTGAGAGTAAAATTGTTCCCCCACGCTGAACAATATCTGCTACAGCTCCCCTATTCATCGGGAAAAAATCTTTTTCGATCAAACCCTTATAACCATGTCTTACTCCAACTACTTCCAGACCCCTGTAAATTGCTGTTCTAACAACAGATCTGATAGCAGGATTCATTCCTGGAGCATCTCCTCCACTTGTCAGTACTGCTATTTTTTTCATTACTAAACCTCCAATTAAAAATTTTGATGTAAACAGGAATAGGCTTCTTCAGCTTCACTTGCCGGTACCTTAATCTGATAACTACCTGCACCAGCATCATCAACCTGAACCATAAAGCCTTCTTTTTCCATAATTTTAAAAATATTATCAGCTTCCTCTTTCGAAGAAGCTATATACACTACCTGCCACATTTATAAGCTCCTTTCAATTTCCAGTTATAGATTACACTGGAAAACAAAGCTGTTATTTACCTTCAGAATTGACCTTACCGTGTTTACTCATTATTTCCGCTTCACCTCTAATTTTCATTGCAGAAACGTTTTCGGTAAACTGAGCAGCCAGGATTTCTCCCTTATCCAATTTTTCTGTATGATTAAATTTAGTGTCTTTACCTCTGGTTAAACCAATTATTGTAACTCCATCTTCCAGTGCCTTAATTAAAATATAATCAGCATTAACATCCATGGTTTTTCCCCCTTTATCCACTTAATAATATAATAAGCAAAAATGCATTGTCAAGAAATTTAGACATTTTTAACACAAAGTTTATCTGTTTTATACTACTGCATCTGACTTGCGGTCAATCAAAAAATGATTTCAGGCTTAGATAAATTTATACTCTGATTTTTTTAGGGCTTTTGCCAGTTCTGAACGAGTCTGCTGGCTGCTGTTTATATTATATTTATCAGCAGTTATTATCAGCTTAGTATTTCTTTTCAACAGAACTGGGACATTACCTCCTTTTTTTAATAAATATC
>JBKHFK010000027.1:0-12862 GCA_046540295.1 Halanaerobium sp. | reverse complement strand
GAGAATGGAAAATTGCAGGATGATTGAATCTATTGACAGTTTTAGGCTGGCTAAAGAAGTAAATAAAAGAGCTAAAAAAAATAACAGGACAATTCCAGTATTGATTGAAATTAATATTGCAGGTGATGAAAATAAATTTGGCATAAGACCTGAGAAAGCTGAAGAGTTTTTAAAGAAGATATTAAATTTAAAAAATTTAAAGGTGGAAGGATTAATGACTGTGCTGCCTTATCTGGATGATTCCCAGAAACTGCGTTCTTATTTTAAAGAAATGAAAAAATTATTTGATCAGCTTTCTGAAAACGTCTGTGAATTAAAAGAACTGTCAATGGGGATGTCCAATGATTATCAAATTGCTGTAGAAGAAGGGGCAACTATTGTCCGTGTTGGTACTGCAATTTTTGGAGAAAGAGAATATTAGAATCTGGAGGAAGATAAATGTTTATTTTAGCAAGAACAATTAGTGCTCTTTTTGAAATTTTAAATTTATTAATTATAGGGCGGGTTATTATTTCCTGGATAAGACCTAATCCCGGTGATATGCGCTGGCGTAAAATAATAAAGTTTATTTATGATGTAACTGAGCCAATTTTGGGACCAATTAGAGAACTGCTGCCCAGAGGTGGTATTTTGGGTATTGATATTTCACCTTTAATTGCTCTTTTTGCTCTTTCAATAATCAGGAATTTTCTAATTAATATTGTAGTTTAAGGTGGGGAGATATGTTTGATGAAGATAAGTTATTAAATCATTTACACAGAGAAGAAGATAGAGTACTTGGTTCACATATTTTAGATAAGTGTGAGCAGGTTTTAAAATATCATAAAACTCAGGCTACTGATTTTCTAAACCCCTATCAAGTTGAGATAGCTGCACCTTTAGTTGAACAGATTGCCGAATTAAACTATAAAAAAGAAGGGGGCTATCCAGGAGCTGAAAGGAAAAGACTGGTGATTTTTCCAGAATATTTATTTCCTGATTTGGTGGAAAAACAGATAAAGATTTACCAGATTGATGGAAATTTCGCCTTTCAAAAATTAAGCCACAGAGATTTTCTGGGGGCTTTAATGGGTTTAGGGCTTAAGCGGAAAATGATTGGTGATATTCTTGTTCACTCGGATTTTGCTCAAATTGTTACAGCAGCTGAGGTTGAAGATATAATTGAATTGAAACTGGATAAGGTGCATCAGGTACCGATTGAGATTAAAGAAATTAATGAATCAGAGCTGGTTAAACCGGTACAGCACGAAAAGGAAATTCTAACTACAGTTGCATCGATGCGGTTAGATTCTGTAGCCAGTTCTGGTTTTGGAGATTCACGCAGCAAAATGTCCAGAGATATAGAAAATGGAAAGGTTAAATTGAACTGGAAAGTTGAAACTGATCCTGCGGCAGAGGTCGAAATTGATGATTTGATTTCTGTTAGAGGTAGAGGTAGAGTTAAGGTGGAAGAAGAGAGAGGTATTTCGAATAAAGGAAGAATTAAGTTGACTTTAAAAAGATTAACTTAATTTTTAAGGAGTGATATTTTGAAATTAAACCCGCTTGATATTTATAATAAAGAATTTAAGAAATCAACTTTTGGGTATAACACAACTCAGGTTGATGAATTTCTGGATGATGTTGGAGTTGCCTATGAGCGTCTGCTTAAAGATCTCAATAATCTTCAGGAAGAAAATAAAGCTTTAAAAGAAAAAATAGATAACTATGAAGATATGGAAGACAAACTGCAGAATACTCTTGATTCAATGCAGGGAACTATCTCTGATAGAATTGAACAGGCTGATAATGAGGCCCGAATGATTGTTAAGGAAGCCAGAATGAAGGCAGAAAAAATTAGAGAAAATGCTCGTGATCAGGTGGCTTCTGAAAAAAGAAAACTCGAACAGCTTAGAGAACAAAGAAACTTTTTTAAAATCCGCTTTCAAACCTTACTGGAAAGCCATCTTGAAATGTTAAATGAAGAAAATGAAGAATCATTAAGAGGGGATTTTGAAGAACGTGATATTTCTTTTGAAGATCAAAAAGAAGATAGAGTTGATTTTGAAGAAAACAATTAATTTAGCTTAATTTTTAGAAGTAATTTATGAATCTTCTTTACTGAGAGCTTGACTTATTTTTAATGATAGTTTATAATTGAAAAAAATGTTATATAATAAAATGATTTTGAAGGGGACAGTATCAGTTTTTAATAGTTTTTAGCGAACCGGGTCTGGTGAAAGCCGGGAAACAAAAAATTGAGAAGATCACCCTGGAGTAGGTATATGAAAGAAAAGAGTAGTATATCCGTATTTCTGCGTTAAAGAATGCTAAGATAAAATCAGTAATAGCTATTACTGATTTTAATTAGGGTGGTACCGCGGTCTCTCGTCCCTTACAGGACAGAGGCTTTTTTTATTTTTAATATATTTTTTTACAGGAGGTTATTAAAGTAAATGAGTTATAAAGAGACAATTAATTTACCCAATACTGATTTCCCGATGCGGGCAAATCTGAGCGAAAGAGAATTAGATTTTCAAAATTTGTGGCAGGAAAACGAAATTTATGAAAAAGCAGTAGAAAATAGAGAGGGGAGTAAATCTTTTATTCTGCATGATGGTCCTCCTTATGCAAATGGAGATATTCATATCGGTCATGCCTTAAATAAAATTTTAAAGGATTTTGTAACCAGATTTGCAACTTTAAGAGGTTATTATTCTCCTTATGTACCCGGCTGGGATACACATGGTCTTCCCATCGAGCATCAGGTTACCAGTGAGATGAGTGATCAGGAAAGAGCAGAACTTTCCATCTCAGAATTGAGAGAAAAATGTACTAACTACGCCTTAAAATATATAGACCGCCAGCGGGAGCAGTTTAAGCGTCTTGGTGTCTGGGGGGAATGGGATAATCCTTATCTAACTCTGAATAAAGATTATGAAGTTAAACAGATAGAAGTTTTTGGAGAGATGGCTAAAAAAGATCTTTTCTATCGTGGTAAAAAGCCCGTGCACTGGTGTCCTAATTGTGAGACAGCACTTGCAGAAGCAGAGGTCGAATATGGTGAAGATAGAGCACCTTCAATTTTTGTTAAATTTCAGATGATTGATCAGGTAGAGGTCGGGGGAGTTGAGTTAAGCAGCGAGGACAGTTATATAGTTATCTGGACTACTACTCCCTGGACTATTCCTTCTAATATGGCAGTTGCTTTTCATCCAGATTATCCTTATGTTGTTGTTGAAGCTGAGGGAGAAAAACTGGTAATGGCTAAAGATCTTGTAGATTCTGTAATGTCTCAATCCGGGATTGAAGATTATGAGATTATCAGTGAAGAATTCAGTGGTCAGGAACTGGAGAATAAAAAGGCACAGCATCCAATAATGGATCGAGAATCTCTGCTTATTCTGGGGGATCATGTAACTTTAGAACAGGGTTCTGGCTGTGTACACACAGCTCCAGGTCATGGTCATGATGACTTTGTAGTTGGCCAGGAATATGATCTTGAGGTTTATGCTCCAATGGACAACAAAGGATATTTTACCGAAGAGGCTGGAGATTTTGCCGGTAAACATTATGATGAAGCCAATATTATGGTAACTGATAAATTAAAAGAAAAGAATTTATTAATGAATCTAGATTTTATAGATCACCAGTATCCACACTGCTGGCGCTGTAAGGGTAATCTGATCTTTAGAGCTACTGATCAGTGGTTTGCTTCGATAGATGCAATTAAAGAAGAGGCTCTGCAGGCTATTGCTGATGTCGAATGGCATCCTGCCTGGGGAGAAGAAAGAATGAGCAATATGATTTCTGAACGCTCAGACTGGTGTATTTCACGTCAGAAAAAATGGGGTGTACCAATACCTATTTTTTACTGTGAGGAATGTGGAGAAGCAGTAATTAATGATGATACCTTAAATTCTGTTAAGGAAATCTTCGCAGAAGAGGGGTCTGCTGCCTGGTATGAGCATGAGGCTGAAGAATTATTACCTAAAGACTACAGCTGTCCTCACTGTGACAGTCAAAACTTTTCTAAAGAAGAAGATATTATGGATGTCTGGTTTGATTCAGGTTCCAGTCATAAAGCAGTTCTTGAAACTCGCGATAATTTATCCTGGCCAGCTCAGGTATACTTAGAGGGTACTGATCAGTATCGAGGCTGGTTTAATTCATCTCTCTTAACTGCAGTTGCTACAGAAGGTAGGGCACCTTATAATGAGGTAATTACCAATGGTTTTACGGTTGACAAAAAAGGAAATAAAATGTCTAAATCTCAGGGTAATGTAGTCTCTCCTCATAAAGTAATAGATCAATATGGAGCAGATATATTAAGACTCTGGGTAGCATCTTCTGATTTTAAAAATGATGTTAAGGTATCAGATAATATTTTAAAACAGAATTCTGAAGCATACAGAAGAATCAGAAATACCTATCGTTTTATCTTAGGTAATATCAGTGACTTTGATAGTGATCAAAACTATGTAGAATATCAGGACCGCCGGGAATTAGATCGCTGGATTATGATTCGTCTGCAGGACTTAATCAAAAAAGTAACCTCTGCTTTTGAAAAATATGAATATCACCGCGTTTATCATGATGTTCACAATTTCTGTACAGTAGAGATGAGTTCACTTTATATGGATATTACAAAAGATAGACTCTACACAGATGGCACTGATTCTTTAAGTCGTCGTTCAGCACAGAGTACTCTATATGATATTCTAATGGGTCTGGTTGTAATTCTAGCTCCGGTACTTTCACATACTTCTGAAGAAGTGTGGCAGTTCTTACCGGAAAAGATGAAAGCTGAGGAAAGTGTCTTTTTAACTGACTGGCCGGAAGTTAGAGAAGATTATTATGATCAGCAGTTAATTGATAAGTGGGATAAGCTGCTGGCTTTAAGAAAAGATGTTTCGAAAGCTCTTGAGCTGGCCAGAGCGGACAAAAAAATTGGTAATTCTCTGGAAGCAATGGTTGAGCTGAAAGCTGCAGATGAAAAACAGCAGCAGTTATTAGAAGCAGAAATTGGACAGCTGGCTGATTTATTTATTGTTTCACAGGCTGAACTGAATGATGAGCTGCAGGCAGAAAATGCTCATCAGGGTGAAGAAAGTTCTGTTCTGGTTAGAGTTAGTGAAGCTAAAGGTGAAAAATGTGACCGCTGCTGGAAATATGACGAAACAGTTGGTGAACTCGAGGAGCACGAAGATATCTGTCAGCGCTGTGCTGAAGTTATAGAAGCAGAAAAGTAGAAGATAGTTTAAAAATAAAATAAGACATAAAAAAGCAGCCAGAGCTAAAAAAACTGGCTGCTTTTATTAATTTATGCAGATATTTCGACAAAACAGGAAGGTAAACGGAAGCTTAATATTTTAAGTTTCTTCAAAAAACTCAATTTCAGCCCATTCCATTTTAAGAAATCTCCTTAAAACAATGAGGGCTACAATTAGAAATGATATGATTTCTGCAATCCAGACTCCTGCCACTCCATAATCAGAAACAACAATTAGATAATAGGAGAGGGGAATGAAAATAAGCCAGAGCCTAATAATTGTAATGTACATAGCGCCTTTTGTATCACCAGCACCTCTCAGGGCTCCCACCATAATTATAACAAAGGCTAAAAATGCCTGATTTAAAGCGACAATTCTTAAAACAGGGGCTGAATAGTTAATAACTTCTGCCTCAGTTGTAAATATTCTGAGAGCAAAAATAGGGAAGATTAGATAGATTAAGGCCAGTGCTGTACCCAGCAGAGCACCAATTACAGCAGCTGTCAAACCACTTTTTAAGGACTCATCTGCTCTATCTTCTCCCAGGTGTTTACCAACAATTGTAGTAGCAGCAATAGCAATCCCTATTGCCGGCATAAAGGACAGTGATTCAATATTTAATAAAATTCTAAATGATGCTTCTGCAGTAGTATCGAGCTTGGAGATAAAGATTCCATTAACAAAAAATGCTACCTGCATAAAAAGCTGTTCAATTCCGGCTGCATAACTCAAGCTGATTAGTGGTTTAAAAATCTTAGGACTGATTCTCATCCAGCTGGGGTGAAGTTTTAAAATTCCCTTACTGCTGGCAAATAAAGCGAGATAAAGGACGGCTGCAACAAAGCGGGCAAAAGCTGTAGAAATTGCAGCTCCCGCAATACCTAATTCCGGGAAAATCCAGAAACCTGTTATCAGAACATAATTACCAATAATATTTAAGATATTAGCGATTCCTGTAATATACATTGGGGTTTTAGTATCCCCGGCACCTCGCAGTGCAGCTGCTGAAGCAAAAGAGATAAACATAAAAAGCTGTCCGACAGCAATATATTTCAGGTAGGTACTGCCAAAAGCCTGAACAACTGCTGTAATATCATAGACATTTAAAATTAGGTCAGCAAAAAAGAAGGTAAATACGGTTACAATTATCCCCAGAATTAAATTCAGGGTTAAATTTTCATTCATAATTTTATTCATTCTTTTTTTATTACCCTCACCATAGCTGCGGGAAACCATTGCTGTGGCACCTGCATTAAAAGCAGAAAAGACAAAAATTAGAGTAAAAATTATCTGGTTAGCAAAACCCACTGCTGCCAGCGCCTCTTTCCCAATAAAACGGCTGATCATAATCGTATCAGCCATTCCTACCAGAGTATTTAAGGACATTTCCAGCATTGCCGGTAGGGCAAGTACAAAAATCGTTTTCGCTCGTCTGCTGCTGTTTTTAGTTAATTCTAGTTTCATAATCTTTCATCCTTTATTTATATTTATATATTTGGATCTGAGAGGACCACAAAATTATCATCCAACTCCTATCTTAGCATATAATATATAAATATAAAAGAGCAATTATTAATTGTCTAAATTATTTCTATATGTTAAAATTATATTTGGAGTTGAGTTTATGAATATTGCTATCTTTTCAGTTTTATTATTCTAATTGATCAGCTGAGTAAATTTTTGATTCGAAGTAATTTAAATCAATATCAAAATTTACCGGTCATTAAAAATTACTTATATTTAACTTTTGTCAAAAATAGAGGTGCGGCTTTTGGAATTTTGAGCGGCCAGCGCAGTTTTTTATTTTAATTACTATTTTCTTTTTAATTTTTATTATTTACCTTTATAAAAAAGAGCTTTCGACCACTCTTTCAGCCAGGATTGCACTTGTTTTTTTATTGGGAGGAAGTACTGCTAATCTGATTGATCGAATTTTATTACACTATGTTACTGATTTTATAGCTTTTGATTTATTTGATTTTTATCAGCTTCCAGTGATTAATATTGCAGATATATTTATATTTTTTGGGGTTTTAATTTTAATTTATCAATTAATGTTTTCAGCAGATAGAGGTGTTTAAATGGAGGAGTACAGTTTAAAAGTAAAAAAAGCAGATAAAGGAAAAAGAATTGATAAGTATTTAGCCGAAAAACTTGAACATTTATCCCGCTCTTTTATTCAAAAATTAATTGAAGATGTCAAGATTAAGGTAAATGGCAAATCAGTTGATAAGAGTTATAAAATAAATGCCGGAGATCTTTTAAAAATTCAGGTGGAAGAAAAAGAAAGTGAGATTAAGGCAGTTGAAATGGATCTGGATATTGTTTATGAAGATCAGGATATAATTGTAATCAATAAAAATGCTGACCGAGTTGTTCATCCGGCTCCCGGTCATCATAATGATACAATTGTAAATGCAATGCTGGCCCATGTTGATAATTTATCAGCTATCAATGGGATTAAAAGACCGGGGATTGTGCACAGACTTGATAAAGACACTTCCGGGCTTTTAATAGTTGCCAAAAATGACAGAAGTCATAAGGGACTGGCTCAGCAGTTTAAAAATCGTAGTGTAGAAAAATATTACTATGCTCTGATTGAAGGGAATCTGGCTTATAAGAAGGGGAAGATTGATGCTCCAATTGGTCGGGATCCAAATAACCGCAAAAAAATGGCAGTTCGCAAACGCAACAGCAAAAAGGCTGTCAGTCGTTTTAAAATAATTGAAGAATTTAAAAATCATACTTTAGTTGAGGTCAGAATTGAAACTGGCAGAACTCATCAAATCAGGGTTCATTTTTCCTATTTAGGTCATCCGGTTGTAGGAGATAAAAAATATGGATCTCAAAATAATCTGAGGGCTAAAAGACAGCTTTTACATGCTAAAAGATTGATTATTACTCACCCGCTAACTGGCGAAAAAATGGAATTTGAAGCTGACTTAAAACCGGATTTTCAGTCTGTACTCAATGGTTTGAGAAAAGAAAAATAAGATTTATTTTAGAACAGACAATATTTAGTTTAAAAAAATAATTTTAAAGAGGGAGAGATTAAGATGTATAATTCAATTAAACTTAGCGAAGATGTTCACTGGGTTGGAGTAAATGACAAAGAAACTGATTTATTTGAGTCTTTATGGCCTTTACCGGAAGGGATATCCTATAATTCTTATGTAATCAATGATGAACAGGTTGCCCTAATAGACACTGTTAAAATAAATTATACTGATACATATTTAGAAAAGGTAAAAGATGTTATTGGCGATAAAAAAGTTGATTATTTAATTATTAACCATATGGAGCCCGATCATTCCGGATCCATTAAGTCAATGCGGGAAGCTTTTCCGGAAATGAAAATTGTGGGAAATAAAAAAACAATGAACTTTTTAGAAGGGTTTTACGGAATTACCGAAGGAACAATGGTCATTGAAGATGGTGATGAGATTAATTTGGGTTCCAGAACTCTTAAATTTTATTTAACACCGATGGTGCACTGGCCGGAAACTATGATGACCTTTGATCAAAAAGATAAAATTTTATTTTCCGGGGATGCTTTTGGTGGTTTTGGTTCTTTAAATGGTTATTTATTCGATGATGAGGTTAATGTTAAGCATTTTGAAGATGAAATTAGAAGATATTTTTCCAATATTATTGGCAAATATGGTCCGGTTGTTCACAGAACTATTTCCAGGCTGCGCAAAGAGATAGAAGAAGTTGGAATGATTGCTTCAACACATGGACTTGTCTGGCGCGAGGACCCTGCTCATATAATTGATGAATATGACAGGTGGAGCCAGCAGCAGACTGAAGAAGGAGTTGTGGTTGTCTACGGTTCAATGTATGGAAACACAAAAATAATGGCAGAAGCTGTAGCCCGCTCACTATCAGAAAATGGTATTGAACAGATTAAATTATTTGATGTTTCTCGCAAAGATGTTTCGTTTATAATTAATGATATCTGGAAATATAATGGCATTGTTCTGGGAAGCTGTACCTATAATACTGAAATTTTTCCACCAATGGAATATTTGCTGATGAGCCTGGAAAGTAGAAATTTAAAAGATCGTGTACTTGGTATTTTTGGTTCTTACAGCTGGAGTGGTGGTGCTCTGGACAGATTGCAGGAATTTAAAGAAAGTGTTAACTGTGACCTGGTTAAACCTGTAATTGAATCTCAATTTGCACCTGGTGGAGATATATTAGAGAAATGTTATTTACTCGGAAAAAATGTTGCTGCTAAGGTAAAAGAAAACAACTAAGTTTTCTTTAATAATTAAAAAGTACAATAAATTAATCTACTCTTATGCTCTCAACCTCAAATAGCTTTGAAGAATATACGGAGTAGATTAATTTTTTAAAAATAATATTCAAAAAATTAAAGGAATTTAAATAACTATTGTAGAAGTAATAAAACACGGAAAAATTTTTAAAGTATAGTGTCAGAATATTTAAATCAATCATCCTGACATTAAATACAACAAACATTAATAAAATGAAAGGTTGGTGGAAAAATTGAGTAAAATTACTAGTAAGGATATTAGAAATTTTTGCTTTATATCACATGGAGGTGCGGGTAAATCAACACTGACTGAGATGCTGCTTTATAATGCAGGTGTAATCGAGGCACCAGGCAGTGTTGATAAAGGAAATTCACACTCTGATTTTAGTGCAGTGGAAAAAGAACATAAACATTCAGTCCATAACAGTTATTTTAATTTTGAATGGCATAATAAATTATTTCATTTTATTGATACTCCCGGTTATGCAGATTTTCGCAGTGAGGTAATTAGTGCCCTGAGAATGGTAGAAAGTGCCGTACTGCTGGTGGACGCTGCAGCCGGAATTGAAGTTAATACAGGCTATGTCTGGGAACTGGCAGAGAAAAATGACCTGGCAAAGGCTGTATTTATTAATAAAATTGATAAGGAAGAAGCTGATTTTGATAAAGTTGTAGATGAACTGCGCTCTACATATGATGACAGCTTTGCCATTGTCACCATTCCTTATTATGAAAATGGTAAATTTGAAGGGATAATTGACTTATTGGATGAAAAACTTTATAAAAATGTTGATGGTAAACCTGAAGCTTTTCCGGTGCCTGAATCTGAAAAAGAAAGAGTAGAGGATTACGAGTTAAAACTGACAGAAGAAATAGTTGAGTTAAAAGAAGATTTAATGATTAAATATCTTGATGGTGAAAAAATTACTATTAAAGAATTAACCAGAGCTTTTGAAGAGGAAGTTGCCAGTGAGGAACTGGTTCCTGTTTTTGCTGGTTCTGCTCTAAATAACTGTGGAGTAGCCAAATTTCTTGATGATTTAACAAAAATCTTTCCGTCAGCAGCTGAGGTACATTCAGAGCATTTAGTTAAATCAGGAGAAGTTCTGGCACCTGAACCCGACAGTAAATTTAGTGCTCAGGTATGTAAAACAATTGTTGATCCCTATATTGGTAAATTATCTATTTTTAGAGTTTTTTCAGGAAAGTTAAAAAGAGATGATCTGATTTCTATTCCAAATATTGAAGAAGAGATCAAAGTAACTAAACTCTATAAGTTAAATGGTAAGGATCAGGATAATGTTGATAATTTAACAGCAGGTGAGATTGGAGCAGTGGCAAAATTAGATGAACTGTTGACTTCTTACACAATGCGTGATCCTGAAACAGATATTTATTATCATGAACTGGACTTTCCCAAGCCAATGTACAGCAGAGCAGCCTATCCTGCTGATGGTGTAGATGAAGAAAAAATGGCATCAGCTCTTCAGCGCTACAGTGATTCTGATCCTACTTTTAAAGTTAATTATAATAAAGTAACCAAAGAGTTAATTTGTGATGGGATGGGGACTATTCACTTTATTATGATTAAAGAAGAATGTCAGCGTAAATATGATATTGATTTTACAACCCAGGAGCCAAAGGTTGCTTATAGAGAAACTATACAGAAAAAAGCAGATGTAGAAGAAAAATATAAAAAGCAGTCCGGTGGACGCGGTCAGTATGGTCATGTGCTGATGAAGGTAGAACCGCTTCCCAGAGGAAAGGGCTTTGAGTTTGAAGAAGAAATCTTTGGTGGAGCAATACCCGGTCAGTATATACCTGCAGTTGAAAAGGGAATTATTGAGGCCAAAGGTGAAGGAGCACTGGCTGGTTATCCAGTTGTAGATTTTAAGGTTGTTTTATATGATGGTTCCTACCACGATGTTGATTCTTCTGAGATGGCATTTAAAATTGCTGCTTCTAAAGCATTTAGAAAAGCTCTGGAACAGGCCAGATCGGTTTTATTGGAGCCGATAATGACAGTTAAAGTTACAGTGCCCCAGGACTTTATGGGAGATATTATGGGAGATTTCAACTCCCGTCGGGGAAGAATTGAAGGAATGGATCCTCAGGATGGAGTTCAGATTATTAAAGCTAAAGTTCCTCAGGCAGAGATGTTTAATTATGCAGTGGAATTGAAATCTATCACCGGTGGTTATGGTTCTTATGATATGGAATTTTCTCATTATGATAAAGTTCCAAAAGATATCAGTGATAAAATAATAGAGCAGGTTAATAGAGAAAAATCATAAAGAACTAAATAAATAAAAAATATAAAGGCCAGCTATTTACAGCTGGCCTTTTTCCAGTATATATTATATAATAATTTCTGGAGGCAGGACTATGGAATTTATTTTAATTATTTTATCATCATTTTTGTTTACAGTTCCCCATTTTTATCCAGCTTTATTTTTTCTGAGCTGGTTTGCTTTTATACCGCTTATTTATCTGATCAGTGATTATGATTACGGTCATTCATTTATAATTGCCCTATTGATAGGTTTTTTGAATTCTGCTTTTTCACTGCACTGGATTTATCAACCTCTGAGTACAGCCTTAAAAATGCCTTTTTCTTTTAATTTATTTATTTTATTTATTTATTTTTTAATTTCAGCTCTTCCACTTGCTTTCTGGGTAATGATTAATAAATTTTTACAGCCTAAATATTCTTACAGCCCTTTTATTGCTGCTGTAAGCTGGACAGTATTAGAATACCTGCGTTTTGAATTTTTTAATTTTAATCCTTTTGATTCTTTTGCCTATACCCAGAGTGCTTCTTCACTGCTTGTTCAGTATGCTGCTTATGGAGGAATATTTTTAGTTACTTTTATTGTGGTATTAATAGCTTCTTACCTGGTAAAAATCTATCTGGAACCTGAATGGAAGAAAGCTTTACCTCTTTTATTCATTTTTCTGATATTAATTGTTTTACCTTATTTTATTCAGCCGGCACCCAGTGGAGAAGAAAACAGCAAGAATGTTGATCTGATGGTGGTTGAAGCTGCAACGGCTGAAAATAACTTTGTGAAAATAGAAAAAGAAATTGAAGGTTTAACAGATTTGGTTAAAGATAGTAAGAGCCAATTTGTTTTTATCCCAGAAAAAAGTTTGAGTTTTGATTTGATGCGCAATAATTATTATCGAGATCAGATGTTTTCTCAATTGGAAAATAATTTAGGAGATTCTTATCTGCAGTTAGGTGCTCAGGCTGGCGTGGAAAAGAGTTATAATTCGGAGACCGTTAATTCTTTATTTTTACTAGCAGAAAAAATGGAAATAGTTGAAAGAA
>JBKHFK010000026.1:0-12920 GCA_046540295.1 Halanaerobium sp. | reverse complement strand
TCTACAATTTCAGCTTAAATGTTTTTATTTCAAATGGTTTAATTTCAAATTCAAAATTTAAGTCATCACTTTCAATCTCTTTGATATTTTCTTCAACCAGACTGCATTCTTTGATATTTTTAATTTCCGAATTCATTTTTACCCTAACTTTTTCTCGCCGATTACCGTATTCATAAAATCTCAGTATTAAATCATCACCTGCTTCAGCCTTTTTTACCGTTTCTAAAATTGTACTTTCCGCTTCTATTTCTACAAAAGATTTCTGCTGGGGCTCTTTGCCGCCATCACTCTCAGAAATCACTGTCTGCAGCGGGTAGTTTAACTCATAGGCTTCTTTAACAGTTTCCGCTTCAAACCAGTCTCCCCCGTGGGGATAAAGACTGTAACAAAAGCTGTGCCGGCCCTGATCTGCTGTCGGATCGGGATAGACTCCAGATTTAATTAAACTCAAGCGCATTGTCTGATCTTTAATATCATATCCATATTTACAGTCATTCAACAGGCTGACTCCATAATCCCTTTCGGAGAGATCCGCCCACTTGTGTCCTACAGTTTCAAATTTTGCATAGTCCCAGCTGGTATTCCAGTGAGTATTTCGTTCCACATTCCCAAACTGTATCTCATAAGTAGCTTTAGTACTGCGAATATCTACTGGAAAAGCTGCCTTGAGCAAAATTTGTTCTTCCTGCCAGTCCACCTCGGTTTTAAAATCTATCCGACGCTGATTGGCATAAACAATCATCTGCTGTGAAATAGTGGAATCTAAAAATTCCCACTCTAAATTAACCACAATTCTATCTGAAAGCTTTTCGATCTTCATTTTCTGAAGCTGATCAACCTCATATTCTTTTTCCTGATAGTAAATATCTATATCCCAGGCATTAAAGCGCATTGGACGATCCTCAAAAGCCTGCAGCAGATTGGCTTTTCTGCCTTCAGGAATTATCTCCCGCTTAAACTGACGATCATAAATTGAAATTATCTGACCCTTACTGTTTAATTTAATTCTGAAATATCTATTTTCTACTATATTTCTTTCAGATTCCAGTTTCAAAAGATTCCTTCTGGCAGCTGCTCCAGCCTCTTTGTTTTTGCTTTTTGCAATCAGATAATTAATCTGACTCTCCTTAAAATCAGCTTCTTTCTGAGCTGCAACTTCTGCCTCCAGCTTTAAACCTTCACTGTTTTCGACAATATTATAGGCCTTATAACCATTTGCTGGAAGATCATCAATCATAATTTTTCGTCCCTCAAACTCAATATAACCCGAGCGCTGCCAGGGTAAAGAATTGAAAACCACCAGCTTCTTTTCCGGACCTTTTATTTGAGCCGCTATATTTTCTAAAGCTCTTTTTAATTCTTTTTCTGAGCTTCTAAAAACTTCTTTAAATTCTTCTCTGCTGTCCTGATAAACCTCCTTAATTGAAGAACCCGGCAGTATATCGTGAAACTGATTTTTAAGTACTGTTTCCCAGTTCTGATGTATTTTTTCAGCCGGATATTCGAGCTCAGCTTTCTGAGCAGCAAAAGAGCTGAATAACTCTGTATCATGGAGCATAATTTCTGCCTGCCGGTTATTTTTCTTAATTTCTGCCTGTGAGGTATAGGTACCCCGGTGATATTCCAGGTATAATTCTCCGTCCCAGACTGGTAAATCTTTATTAGACTCTACTCTTTCTGCCAGGCGGGCAAAATATTTTTCAGCTTTCCCATTTTTGACTTCAGGAATCCCTGGAATCTCCTGCATTTTTCTGCCTGCTTCGAGCATTTTCCGGGTCGGACCACCTCCACCGTCTCCCCAGCCGTAAGCCAGAAGCAATTCATCATTAATATCTTTTTGCTGATAGTTCTCCCAGCTTCCACTGACTGATTCTGGATTTAAGAGGCCATTATAGGTGTAGAAAGGTTCATTATTGTTAACCTCGGGAGTTGTGATAAAATGGGTCAAAACTTCTGTGCCATCAATCCCCCTCCACCTGAAAGTATCATATTCTGGTCGATTAAACTGACTCCAGCTGATTTTTGTGGTCATAAAATACTTCATTCCACTTTTTTTAATAATCTGCGGCAGAGCCCAGGAATAGCCAAAGACATCGGGCAGCCAGAGAATGTTCCAGTCAATATCAAACTCTTCTTTAACAAAACTCCGCCCGTGCAAAAATTGTCTAACCAGAGACTCTCCCGAGCTCAGATTGCAGTCAGCTTCAACCCACATTCCACCGGTGACTTCCCAGCTGCCTTCTCTAATTTTTTCTTTAATTTTAGAATAAATTTCCGGATAATCTTCTTTGATAAACTTATAAAGCTGAGGACTGGACTGGACATAGGTGTACTCTGGATATTCGTCCATCAATTTAAGCACAGTAGAAAATGTGCGGGCCGTTTTTTCCCTGGTATGGAGCAGCTGCCAGAGCCAGGCTACATCAATATGGGAATGTCCGACTGCTGTCACCCGGGGCAGATTGGACCCTGATACTGCTTTTAGCTCCTGGAGTGAACTTTTAAGATAATTATTGGCCTCTTCTGCTGTAAGTAAAAATTCCCGGGAACCAGGTTTTCTAAAATCAAGCTGATTTAAACTTTGATTTAAAATTTTTAAAAGTTTTTCTCTTAAATTATCTCCTGCCTCCATTGTTTTTGTCGACTCAAAAAGTGTTTTTGCCCTCTGATAAAAATCTTCTAAATTTTTGTTCCTGTAAATCAGGGCTGCTTTTTTAAACTGCTGCTTTTCTGATTTCAAACCGCTAAAAGCTTTAATTACAAACTCCATTTGCGGTAGGTCCAATTCTTTTTTGCTCAATAAAACAAAAGAATGATTTCTATCCAGTCCCTGCAGTGGCCTCCCATTTAAATAAAGCAGAGATTCACTTCCACTTAAACCTCCGGGGTGACTGCTGCCAAAAATAAGCTGGAGATAAATATTGGCTTCTTTTTGATCCCAGTCTGCAGGCACTTTGACTTCTGTTTTAAAATAATTAACAGTATTTTGTCCACCCCAGTGGTCTCCAACTTTAAAATTTTCAGCTTCCAAAGTAGAAAAATCTGGCAGTTTCTTTTCTTTTAAACCCGCCGGATAGATTTTAAAATTTTCAATTGGTAGTTCTTCCTGGTTTAAATTATTTTTTAGATCTTTTAAATATCTCTCTATTTTACCTTCTTTAAAAAACATTGTTTTCACCCCTTCAACAAATATTTAGACCTATTAAATAGTTCTTCATAATCTTTTTTTGTCCTGCTTTAAATAAAATCAGCCTGTTTAAAAGAAAAAGAGCTTTCCCAACCAAACTGCTGTCTGGTTAAGAAAGCTCTTTCTTATTTATCCTGCATCTTCAAAATTATCCTGATTAGAATTATCAGTTAGGATATCTTTTTTCAATTCCCTAAATTCTTCCTCTAATTCTAAGAGTTTATCTCTAATTGGATCCGGCAGATCGGCATGCTCTAAATCTCTTTCGGGATGGACTCTCCGGCCATCACGGCTTACAACTCGACCTGGAATACCAACAACTGTTGAATTTTCTTCTACATCTTTTAAAACAACCGAGCCGGCCCCTATTTTGGCGTCATCACCAATGGTAATTGAACCGAGCACCTTAGCTCCGGCTCCAATAACTACATTATTTCCAATTGTGGGATGACGTTTACCCCGCTCTTTACCAGTTCCCCCAAGAGTTACGCCCTGATAGAGAGTTACATTATCTCCAATTTCAGTGGTTTCGCCGATTACTACTCCCATTCCGTGGTCGATAAAAAAGCCACAGCCGATTTCTGCTCCTGGGTGAATTTCCACTCCAGTCAAAAAGCGGGCCAGCTGAGAAGTAAGGCGGGGAATAGTTCTTAAACCCAGACTGTAGAGCCAGTGTGAAAAGCGGTGAAATAATAGTGCATGCAGACCTGAGTAGGCTAAAAGAACCTCCAGTAAATTATCAGCTGCTGGATCTCTATCAAAAACTGCGTTAATATCGCATTTTAATCTTTTAAACATGAATTTTACCCCCTGAATTCGGCAGGAACCGAATTGTTAACGGTACCTGTAAGTACTCGTAAGTTTTTGTCAAATCATAATAAAAATTAATTATAAGTTCCATACTCAAGTTTATTATACCGACTTCAGGAGTCAAATGCAAGCTTTTTTACTCCACAGCAGCTTCCGGTACATCAGAGATAGTAAAACCAATATCTGTCCGATAGTGCATATCTTTAAACTCTATTTCCTCTATATAATCATAAACAGAATCAATCACACTTAAAATTCCTTCACCTACAACTGTCATCCCGATTACTCTGCCGCCATCAGTATAATACTTTCCGTCCTCCAGGCGGGTACCGGAATGAAAAACAATTAAATCATCATGATATTTAAGCTTTTCCAGTCCTTTGATCTGATGTCCTGTCTCATAAGTTAGGGGATAACCGGCTGACGCAAGAACAACACAGACTGCATCACTGCCGTAAATTTCAATCTCCTTTTTGTACTTTAATTTTACCTCATTGGTCATCTGCATCAGTTCCAGCAGATCCTCTGCTAAAAGCGGCATAATAACCTGAGTTTCCGGATCCCCAAAACGGGCATTATAATCTATTACTTCAGGACCATTTTCCGTCAGAATAATACCCACATGCATAACTCCACGATAATCAATACCTTCACTGTTTAAGGCATGGAGGGTCGGCCTTAAAATTTCGCGGCAGATCTGATCCATAATTTCTGCATCAACATAGGGGGAAGGAGAATAAGAACCCATACCACCTGTATTTGGGCCTTCTTCGCCCTCAAAGACAGCCTTGTGTTCTCTGGAGCTGGTAACAGGTAGAATTGTCTGTCCATCTGTAAGGGCAAAAATAGAAATTTCTTCTCCCTCAATAAAATCTTCAACAACGATCCGATCACCGGCATCTCCAAAAGCTTTATCCTCCATAATTCGGGATACTGCATCCTGAGCATCCTGATAATTAGAGGCAATTATTACTCCTTTGCCACCTGCCAGACCATTGGCCTTAACTACAAGTGGGTAATCCGCATTTTCAAGATAGTTGAGAGCGGTATCGGGATCAGTAAAGACCTCATATTCACCGGTTGGAATATTATATTTATTCAGAATTTCCTTGGCAAAAGCCTTACTTCCTTCAAGCAGAGCAGCCTGCTTTTTAGGCCCAAAGATCGGCAGACCTTTTTCCACAAAATAATCAACTATTCCTGCTACCAGAGGCTCCTCAGGACCAACAACAGTCATTCCTATTCCCTTTTCGCGGGCAAAATCTGCCAGTGCTTCTATATCATCTGCTTCTATATCAATTCTTTCTACAATTTCCAGCATTCCATCATTACCTGGAGCTGCATAAATCTGGTCTACATTTTCGCTCTGATAGAGCTTCCAGGCCAAAGCATGTTCTCTGCCTCCGTCTCCTACTATTAATACCTTCATAACCGATCCTCCTCATCTTTTATCTTTATCTGATAATTGCCTGTTTTCGGCCCGGTCCTACACTGATAATCCTGGCCGGAATTCCGATTAGTTCCTCAATTCTTGCTATGTACTTTTTAGCATTTTCAGGCAGTTTTTTATAATCTGTAATCCCAGTAATATCTTCTTCCCAGCCGGGCCATTTTTCGTAAACCGGCTCATAGGGAATTTCACTTTCTAAATAAGGTGGGAATTCTTCTACAATTTTTTCTCCATGTCTATAAGCTGTACAGACTTTAATCTCATCCAGTCCGGTTAAAACATCTATTTTAGTCAGAGCAATCTCAGTCAGCCCATTAACTCTAACAGCATGTTTTAAAATTGGGATATCAAGCCAGCCACATCTGCGCGGACGACCGGTAGTTACTCCGAATTCATGTCCCTTATCCCTTAAATATTCTCCCTGCTCATTTTCTAATTCTGTCGGAAAAGGACCGGCGCCTACTCTGGTTAAATAAGCCTTGGTAACTCCAATTACATCATCTATAGTTGTGGGTCCCATTCCAGTTCCAGTACAGACTCCCCCGGCTGTCGGGTTTGAGGAAGTAACAAAAGGATAGGTTCCATAATCGATATCAAGCAGAGTTCCCTGAGCTCCTTCAAAAAATATTTTTTGATTCTTTTGATGTGCTTCATTTAAAAGCAGAGATGTATTTGTTACATATGGTCTTAATTTTTCTATGTAAGGCTGGTACTGTTTAATGATTTCTTCTATTTTTAAAGTTTTTGCATTATATACCTTCTCTAATAACAGATTGTGATAATCCAGAGCTTTTTTAAGTTTAGCTCTCAATCTACCTTCATCCAGGAGATCAGCGATTCTAATCCCCCTGCGGGCTGTTTTATCAGTGTAGCAGGGTCCAATTCCCTTACCGGTGGTTCCAATTTTACTGTCACCTTTGCGCTTTTCTTCCAGCCCGTCCAGCATTCTGTGATAGGGCATAATAACATGAGCAGTCTCAGATATGTAGAGATTGGCCAGCGAAATACCTCGCTCTTCCAGGCCTTCCATCTCCTCCACCATAGCTTCGGGATCAATAACAACTCCTCCACCCAGTACAGATTTTTTATCTTCATATAATATGCCAGAGGGGATTAGATGCAGTTCAAACTTTTCTTCCCCGACAATAACTGTATGACCGGCATTATTTCCACCACCATAACGAACAACTAAATCAGCAGTCTCAGCCAGCATATCAGTAATCTTACCCTTGCCTTCATCTCCCCACTGTGCACCAACAACTATCTTATTAGACATTTAATTTCTCTCCTCACTTATTCTTTAATTTAATCTTCTCAGCTTTCCTAATTATTAAAACTCTAATTTATTATAAACAATAGGTCATATTAAAGCTGCTCTCCTGCTCAACTTTTAGTTAAAATCATGTTCCTGCTGTATTCTCACTTCTTCTCTTCTAACTATAGTTTAACAAAAATTAAGTGAATATGCATCTTTAATTTAGACCGCTGCGCTCAAAAATCTGATTGATATTTTTTAAATAAGACTTCCAGTCAAAAATCTGATCGAGCTCTTCTTCCTCTAAATATTTCTTTATTTCCGGATCAGCAGCAATCAACTCTCTGTAATCCTTCTTTTCTTCCCAGGCAGTCATTGCATTTCTTTGAGCCAGTTCATAGGCTTCTTCCCGGCGCAGTCCCTTTTCAACTAATGCAAGCATTAAGCGCTGTGAAAAGGTAAGGCCCAGTGTTTTTTCTAAATTAAGTTTCATATTATCCTCATTGACTACCAGTTCTTCCATTACTCCCTTAAACTTAGTCAGCATATAATCCAGCAGCACTGAGCTGTCAGGCAGTATAACCCGCTCAACTGAAGAGTGAGTTAAATCTCTTTCGTGCCAGAGAGTTATATTCTCCAGAGCAGGGACTACATTGCCTCTAATTACCCGGGCCAGCCCACTTAAACGCTCACAGACTATTGGATTTTTTTTATGCGGCATGGCTGATGAACCCTTCTGCCCTTTACGAAATCCTTCTTCAACCTCCAGGATATCGGTCCGCTGTAGATTTCTAATTTCAGTAGCAAATTTCTCAATCGAAGCTGCGGCCAGAGCAATTCTTTCAATAAAATCAGCGTGGCGGTCCCGCTGCAGAATCTGAGAACTGACCTTAGAATTTTTAAGTCCTAAAATCTTACAGACCCGCTCCTCAACCTCGGGTTCGATAGTGGCAAAAGTTCCAACCGCTCCCGAAATCTGACCGACTGCTACCACCTTTTTAAGCTGCTGAAAACGTGTGATCTGTCTTTCTATCTCCTGATACCAGTTTAAAACTTTAAGTCCCCAGGTAATTGGTTCAGCGTGAACTCCATGTGTGCGCCCGACCATAATTGTATCCTTATCAGCCAGCGCTTTCTTACCCAGTGTCTCTTTTAAAGCTTCCAGATCCTCTAAAATTAATTCACAGGCCTGCTGCATCTGCATTGCTCGAGCAGTATCCTTAATATCAGAAGAGGTAACTCCTTCATGAATAAAACGGGATTCCTCACCCAGATTTTCCGAAATTCCCTCAATAAAAGCAATCATATCATGACGGGTTTCTGCCTCGATTTCTTTAATTCTCCTGAGATCTATTTTTGCTTCCTGCTCAACTTTCTCAGCTGCACTGACCGGAATATCTCCCATTTCTGCTCTGGCCTTTAAAATAGCAATTTCAATTTCAAGCCAGATCTCATATTTTCTCTCCTCACTCCAGACAGCTTCCATCTCTGCCCGGCTGTACCTTGAAAGCATAAATAATCTTCCTCTCTTTTTTCCATAATTAGATTAAATTTCTTTTAAAATAAATATCAGGCTTATTTCAGCATTTTTGCTGCTGAACAGCCAATAATTTCTCTATTCTCTTTTTTTCAGTTTAATATTAGCAGATGCAGGGGGAGCTGTCAAGATAAGTCTCCCGCCCTGGTGTTGAATTTTTGAGTAATAACACATATAATTATTAACTGCAGTTTGAAAATTTATTGGATTTTTTCTTAAAAAATCTTCAGTATCTGATATAATAAAAGTAAGTGTTAAATTTTTGAAGGGCTAATGGTGATAAAATGGATAATAATTATTATAAAAAAACAATAGATCTAAGTGAAAATGAAAGCAGACAGCTTTTGACCTTAAGTGACAGTTTAATCGAAAAAGGGTTTCTGCGCCAGTTTTCCGGTAAGCAGACAAAGGTTTTGCTCTATCTTCTAACTCACATTAAAGAAGCTAATGAGATAGAATTGGAACTCCCTCTGGCTGCCGGTGCACTGGGGATGGAGATAGAAAACTTAAAATCTGCCCTCAAAGGACTTGCCGGAACTGGAATTATTAATCGACAGCCCACAGCAGAAAATAACTTTTTTCGCTGTTTCCTAAGTTTAGAAGCAGTTCTCAGAGAAAATAAAAATAAAGAGATGGTAGAAGAAAGTTCGACTGCCGGAGCGGAAATTAGAAAACAGCTGATCAACAGCAGCTCTGCTTCTGAAAATGAAATTGCAGCCGCTTTAATTTCATTTCTTCCCCCGGCCAGCAGAAATATTCACCGGCGTGAGGAAATAAAAAGCTGGCTTAATGATTTTGAAGCTCAGATGCTCAAGGAACTGGTGCGCAGAGTTGATAAATGGCTCAGACGACAGGGTGGTGGTGATCATCTGCAGGGAGCCTATGCTTATCTAAAGGCAATTATTGACAGCTGGTATCAGGAAGAAATAACAACTTACGAAAAGCTGCAAAAACAGGATAAGCTGCACCGGGAAACCAGGGAGCTGGCTCGAGCCTACGGTATTCGCTCTTTTTCTTCTAATACAGCTCAGCTCAAAACTTTTCAGAGCTGGCTCAGCGGGGAGCAGGCTTTAAGTAAAGAGCTTGCCCTGGCTGCAATCAGAGAAGCTGTACGCCGCAAAAGAGACGGTCAGCCTTCTTTAAAATATGTAGAAGATAATTTTATTAACCCGATTAAGGAGCTCGGCATCAACAATCTTGCTGATTTTCGCCGCTGGCTGCAGAAAGAAATGGACGGCAAAGCAGCAGAGGCCGACAGCAGAGATCAGGTTGATTCTGATAACAAGGATAAAAAACAGCAAAAAACAGCAAATAAATCTAAAAACAAAAAGACAGCTGAAGAAGATGATGAAGACAGCTATAAGTGGAAAGACTTTTTTATTGATTTTGATAAATACAAGGAATAAAATGCCAGGTACCGGGTACCTGGAAATTTTTGGCTGCTTAAACGGCAGCTGCACAAAAGAAAGGGGATAAAAAATGCCATTACAGTTTAATTCAAATAAATATCAGGGTAAGGCCAGAGAAAAATATATGGAAGCTGAAAAAAGAATAGCCCGTATCCACAGGGAATATCCTGATGTTGAGCAGGCATACAGCTACTTGAATTCCCTCAAACGTGAATATAAGATGCTGAAAGTCGGGCTTTTTAACAAAGAACAATCAGATAAGAATTCAATTGAAGACTTAAAAAAAGAAATTGACAACCTGGAGGCTCATTACCATCAACTGCTAAAAAAACATGAAATCCCTCTTGATTATAAGGAACCGGACTGGGACTGTGAAAAATGTCATGATACAGGACGCATTTACCGCAACAACCAGTATTTAGTCTGCAGCTGTGCCAAAAATGATTTAAGACAGCGCAAACAGCAGAATGGCAATTTACCCCGCCACCTGCAGAATGCCACTTTTGCTAATGCAAATCTTAATTATTACGAAACTGATCTAATCACAGACAGTGGAATGAACTACCGCGAAAATGCACAAAAAATTTACAGCCTGGCCTCTTCTTTTGTCCAGAAATATAATCACAGGGGGACCAGCAGGGGTTTAATTATTGAAGGTCCGATCGGCAGCGGTAAATCCTATCTTCTAGGCTGTATAGCCAATGCCTTAATTGACCGGGGAGTTCAGTTCCGCTACATTGTTTATTCTGATCTCCTGCAGCAGATTAGAAGCACCTACAACCAGAATAATCCCGAAACTGATGAAAAACAGATTTTAAGTACAGTCCAGCAGATTCCGGTACTTTTAATTGATGATCTGGGAACGGAAAAGGCAACAGAATTTGCCTCTTCTACTCTTTATCAGATCATTGACCGCCGCTACAGAGAGGAAAAACCAATTATTTTATCCACAAATTATTCGATTAAAAATTTAAAAAATCGCTTTCCGGTAATGGGAGAGCGAATTTTTCAGCGACTTTTAGAGATGAATAAGTATTTAGAACTTGCAGGTAATGTGAGAGTTAAAAAAATTGAAGAACAACAGGAGGCCTGATTATGGCAGTTGAAGTACAGAATGCAAATAAAGAGGATCGCTACAACAAAAATGAATATCAGCTTTTAGGCATCCTGCTGCAGTATCCGGATAAAATTGACGAGGTTGCTGACCTGCTTGAGGTCAAACATTTTCTGGATCCACAGGCTCAGATTATTTTTGATCAGCTCTTAAAACAGTATCAGCAGGATAATCAGATTTCCAGAACCAAACTTTTAATAGATTTACAGAGTCAGAATGCAGTCGATGAAGCCGAACAGATTATTGAGCGGCTGACTTCTGGTTTTAATACAGTAGATGAACTGAATCCAACTATCGATCTGATTAAAAAGGATTATCAGCGTTCACTTTTAAGAAGAGCTTCCAATAAACTCAAGGAGCTAACCGAAGCCAGTGACCTGAGTATTGATGATTATCAGGCTCGGGCTCAGGACATAATTTTTCAGGCCACCAGCGAAAGTAATGACCTGGAGAAACATATTTATAATATGGAAGAAGTTTTGATGGAGTCATTTTCCAACTATATGGACCGCAAACACAAAAAGGCTGATGTTGGACTGCGCAGTGGTTTTATTTCTCTTGATAACTTAATTGGAGGTTTTAAGCGAGGACACCTGACAGTTATAGCAGCTTCTACCTCAATGGGCAAAACCGCCTTTGCGATCAACATTGCCAAAAATGTGCTCAAAAGAAAGGCCAAAGTGGCTATTATGTCACTGGAGATGGATGCGACCGAAGTCGTAGATAGAATGGTAGTTCAGGAATCTCAGGTCAATGCCTGGAAATACACTCAGGGAGAGACCAATGATGAGGAAGATCAGCGGGTTTCTAAAGCTTTAGATAATTTACACGAGCTGCCCCTGATGATTTCTGATGAGCGTGGTTTAAATACCGCTCAGATCAGGGCCCGCCTGCGAAAATTTAAGGCTCAGATGGATGGAATGGACCTGGCAATTATTGATTATCTGCAGATGATTCAGCTGCCGGAGGAACATGCTCAGAATACCGCTCGTGCTGTAGGTCAGATCGTACTCCAGCTGAGAAACTTAGCTTCAGAACTTGATATCCCGGTAATTTTAATTTCTCAGATTTCTCGTAGTTTTACCAGCCGTCAGGATAAAAGACCGGTTCTATCTGATCTGAGAGACTCCGGTAATATTGAGGAGGTTGCCGATGGTGTTATTTTCCTCTACCGCCATGCCCACACCTCTGCCAAGGCCCGGGAAGAAGCAGAAGCAGAAGGTACAGAAAGTGATACAGATATAATTATCGCCAAGCAGCGTACCGGTCAGACCGGAGCAATTAAGCTCTTTTTTGAAGAAGAATTTATCCGCTTTGTCGACCCGGAAAACTTATCTCTGGAAGGAACGATTCCTCATGGCTAATCTGGATAGTCTGGATTTAAAACTTGTACTTTCTTTTGCCAATGCCTACCGCCGCCTTAATGAAAAAGGTGAGATCAGTGATCAGCAGCTGGATGAGGTAATGCAGCTGGTAGAAAATTATCAGAAATATTCTCCTGAGGAATTCAAATCCCGACTGCACGAAATTTTCCCGGAAAGTGATTTTTAATGTGCATACAGATTCACGGTACATGTCAGTTAGTATTGAAAACTATCTTAAAAAAGTCGAAAACTCCAGCCGCTAAGCTGGAGTTTTTTGCCGCTGCTTATTAAATTTAAACTAATAAATATCTATTAATCTTTGCCCTAAATATCATAGTATTTAGGGTCATCATCATTACCATTTTTACTCTGGTCAGTTTTACTGTCTTCTTTGTGCTGGTCTTCATAAACCGGCTCTGAGCTGACATCATAGTCAACATCGATATGGGCCGGTCTTTCGGGAATGATGGCCCAGGCCACAATATAGGCTAAAATTCCTGCCCCCCAGATAAAAATCAGAACAATTGCTCCCAGGCGAACCAGAGTTGGATCAAAGCCAAAATATTCTGCTATTCCACCACAGACACCTCCGACCTTTCTGTTTTCACGCGAACGATAAAGTTTTTTCATTTTTTTCACCTCTTTTAATATAGAAATAAATTATTTGTTGAATCTAAATTAAATCAAACTAAGTTTAAATATGATTTCAAAAGTCCTCGAATATCATCTAAATTATTTTTTAATAAATTAAAAATTACATCTCTATCTAAATCCATATAGTCATGAACTAAGAT
>JBKHFK010000025.1:0-13016 GCA_046540295.1 Halanaerobium sp. | reverse complement strand
ATATACTTAAATTTGCTCCTCCTTTGTAAATCCATTTTTATTTTAAAACTTTTATTCTAACAGTCATACTTTTCTCGCCAACACTGTCATTATAATAAATTAAACTTTAAGCTGATATTTTCCCTCCATAAAATCTAAAATTTCTCTGGCTGAAGGCGGACAGCCACGAACATAACTTTCAGCACCACTGCAGCAGCTTCCAATTCCAATTCCAGCCAACTCTTTTTTCTGATAGCCCTGTCCAATTTTGATTATCTCTGGTATTTTTCCTAATTGCCCGCTTTTTTCTATTCTTTTTAAGGCATGAATTAAACTGCCGTAACAGGCTGAACAGGCATCTTTAGCTTCCACTTTTGCAGCCAGTTTTTTAATTTTTCGGGAAGAATAATCTATTTCTGTCTCCTGATCCTGATTTAACTCAATTATTTTTGCCTGATTCAGCTCCTTGCTGCCAACTCCAATTTGAGCTGCTATCTCAATATACTTTACTTCGGCTGTAGAATAACCCAAAAGAGAAGCAGCAAAGCTATCTGCTAAAACCGGATCCTGAGCAGCAATAATTCTATTCATCTTAACAGGGTTTCCACCTTCTTCAAAGTCAAGATCTCCATATATTCCATCAATTATCACCAGATTTTGTTTCACTAGTTTATTTAAATAAGCAATCGGCTGATGCAGACCCTGACGGTGAAATTTTCTCCTCTCTGAATCCGAAATGCAGCCCTTGAGGTTTTTAAGAGCACAGGTAATATTAGTTTGACAGTGACCTTTGAGCACCGGTAGATTAATTAAATAATCAGCTGTCAGTGCTTTTTCTGCTATCTCAATTTCTACTCCCTGAAAAGTCTTTTTGATAAAATTATCTTTTTTTAAATTAAATAGAGGAATATCATAATCGCGGGCCAGCTTCTGATAGCCGCAAACTTTAAAGGCCCTCTCTGTATCAGCGCCCACCCAGGAACCCTCGATGATCATTAAATTATTAAAACCTTTAGCCTGCAGATATTCAATAATCCCCCGCACAATTTCTGGATCAGTTGTTGCTCCCTGCTCTGATTTAGTGGCATTAATCAAATTGGGTTTTAATGCTATCAAATCATCCCTCTCCAGTTCAGCTTCGATTTCAATTTCTGCCAGCAGTTTTTTAATCATCACTTTAGCCTGATCACCATAATTAATTAGTATTTGCTTATTATCCACTATTTTCACCTCGATTTTACTGAAATTTACGATTTCAGATTTACAGTAATAACAAATTGTTTTCTATATAAACTACTATCTTCAATTATAAATTAAATAACCTCTAAATAAAAGCAGGACAGCATCCTGCAAAAAGAATGCTGTCCCCTACTTTAAAACCTTATCTGTTTTTTATTTATGCAGCATATCTAATTTGCAACATTGCCGATTCGTCTACTTCCTCCACCCGTCTATCAATATCAACATCAATTTCTTCTTTTTCTCTTAAGTATTCGATAACAGCATCTCTTACTACTGTGTAACTGTCTTCAAAATCAACCTCTGTGAATGTCTCAAAACCGTCTCCACCTTCAGCCAGGAAGTTATTAGTTGCCACTGTATATTTTTTATCCATTTCAAGAGGGGTTCCATCAGCTAAAGAAACCGAAACTACTCTCTCATATTCCGGTTGATCCGGATCATATTCAACCTGGAGTCCAGAAAGCTGCGTCATCCCTTTATCAAAGGTAAAACTCTGTTCTAAAATTTGAACAATCTGTTCACCGGTCATTTCTCCAGTTACAATTGTATTTCCAAAGGGCAGCAGCTCGAAAATATGACCAACTGTAATTTCTCCAGCCGGCAGATCAATTCTTAAACCACCAGGATTCTGGAATGCAATATCAGCATCACTTTTTTCAGCCATTGCATCAGTGGTAAAAGCTCCAATCTTGAATATCTCATCATATTTGCTCTCCATTTTTTCTTCAGTTTCAATTAATTCTTCAGACATTTTATCTTCCAGTTCTTCCTGATAGCCTGCTACCATCTCTGCAGTTTCTTCATCTTCTTCCAAATCAATTATACTTTCCTGAACTGGATGAGTAACCGGCATCGCATTATAAATTTCTTTTGAATCTTTATTAACAAAAAATCTTAAATTACCGAGTTTTCTACCGTGTTTATCAGCTTCTACTATTGGATTCCCATTTACTATATCTGCCACTGTATGATGACTGTGGCCGCCAACTATTCCATCTACTTCAACTTTTTTAGCAGTATCAACCAGTTCTCCACTTACTTCTCCTGTTTCCTGATCAGTAGTTCCGGGCATATGACTGACAACAATAATCATTTCAGCTCCATCTTCCTTTAACTGTGAACTATATTTATCAATAGCTTCTGCTGGATCAGTAAATTCTAGATCAGCTATATTAGAAGGCATTGTTGTTCCCTTAGTGTCCGGAGTTGCAATTCCGATCATTCCAATTTTAATTTCACCTGCAGGAATCATTCTGGTAGGCTCAGCCCATTCAACCAGCTCTCCAGAATCTTTATCGACAATATTTGCAGCTAAAAGTGGGAAGTGAGTGCTTTCATTAATATCAACTAACTCATCAACACCCCAGTCAAACTCATGGTTTCCAACCGCCTGAGCGACATAACGAGCATCATTCATAAATTTAATTACCGGCTCAGCATCATTTAGACTGGAAATAGGTGTTCCCTGGTAGGAATCTCCACCATCTACCAGTACTGTTCCCTGCGGATTTCCACTGCGGTAGTGATTAATTGCCCCCATTAACTTAGCAGCACCCGGTTCACCTCCAGCTTCTACTTTTCCATGAAAGTCATTGGTGGATAACACATCTATCTGCTGGTAATTATTATCTAATCTATTTAAAATTGTATCTATGTTTTCTGCTGATAAATTTTCCTCTGCAGCAAACTGTTCTTCAGCATAACCGGCTAAGAGTCCCAGCTCAACAGCAAGAGCTACATCAGATCTATATTTTGAATCAATTTCATCTTCAGCATAAATTTAACCTCCCATTAAGATTTTCATTTAGCATTTTTATGCTAAATTTATATTTACTTCTAATAATTATTTTAAATAAAGATAAATAAAATCCTTTTTTTATCCTGAATATTTTGAATTTATAATTTAAAAATTTGGTAAAAACTTAATATCATGCTTTATATTTTAAGTTTTACAGTTCTACCAGATATTTTCCATATTTTTCTAAGTACCCGGTACTCAGATTTCCTGCAAAAATTCTTTTAATAAGACTAATCCTTTTTTTAACTCTTTTTCATTGCCTGCGAAACCAATCCGCAGAAAATTTTCTCTGCCAAAAGCAATTCCGGGAACTACTAAAACACCCTTTTCCTTAAATAGTTTTTTAGCAAAACTCTCTGAATCTAAATCTAAATTATATTTCAAAAAGGCAGTTGTGCCTCCATTTGGTTTAACATATTCAATTAGATCTTCATTCTGCACCCAATTATCTAAAAACTGCAGCTGATCTTTTACTTTAGTGAGATTTCTCTTTATAATTTTCTCCTTATTTTCCAGAGCAATAACTGAAAGATAGTCAGATATCATACTGTTGCTGATGGTAGTATAATCGCGGTGCAGCTGACAGAGTTCAATTACCGCCTCCGGGCCAGCAATCCAGCCCATTCTCAGACCGGCCAGAGAAAAAACTTTGGACATACTGCCCACACTGATTCCCTTTTCGTAAAGATCAGCTATCGATGGTATTTCTTCTTCCAGATCAAAACCGCGATAAACTTCATCTGCCAGAATATAGGCATCAACTGAACGGGCAATTTCTACTATTTTCTTTAATATTTTTTCTCCCATTACCACTCCAGAAGGATTATTGGGATTGTTGATTACAATCAGCTTTGTCTTTTCAGTTACCAGACCTCTTAGTTTGTCTAGATTCGGTAGAAAGCCATCTTCATACTTTAAATCCAGCTTTTTAACCTCAGCTCCAAAAGACTCGGGTATTGAATAAAGCTGCTGATAAGTAGGAAAAACTGATACAACCTCATCTTTCGTCTCTATCAGAGAATATAATAAGAGAAAGTTGGCTCCAATAGCTCCATGTGAGGGCAAAATATTATTAGGCTCTATATTCTCATAAAGACTGCTCACTCCTTTTTTAAAAGCAGCTGAACCTTTGATATGCCCATATGTAAGCTGCATCTTTTTTATTTCCTCCAGCCTGCCAGTAGGATTATCACTAAAATTTAATAATTCTTCTACTGTCAGAGATTCCACACAGGTTTCCGCAATATTATATTCAGCATCCATCTCATATTTGTTCATCCACTCTTCTACTCTAAATGGCGCTATTTTCATTTTTTTACCTCCAGTTTATATTTGTGATTTATTTCTTCTGTACCGGGTACAAAACCGCCTTTTTGTACCCGGTACCAACTATTTTAATTCAATTTTATCAGATTAAACAGAAAAACTCCACCAGATTAAATCCAGCAGAGTCTTATATAATTCAAATTATTTCCAGGTACCCGGTACCCAGGACGGTACCCGGGATTATTTGCCGGAGCCCATTGTCAGACCGCGAATAAAATATTTCTGTAAGAATATAAAAACAATTATTGTGGGCAGAGTTGCCAGAATAGCTCCTGCAACTAAAATGGTATAGGAGGTGATAAAATTACCCTGCAGAGTTGCCAGCCCTGCCGTGACAGGTTTGAGGCGGTCATCTCTCAAAAGAACTAAAGCCCAGATATAATCATTAAAAATCCAGGTGAACTGCAGTGTAGCCAGGGCTGCCAGGGCTGGCTTAGAGAGTGGTATATATATTTTATAGAAAATTTTAAATTCTGAAGCGCCATCAATTCTGGCAGCTTCTGATAATTCATCAGGTATAGTTATCATATAATTTCTTAAAAAGAAAGAACAAAAACCAATCTGAAAAACCATGTGAATCATAATTAATCCCCAATAATTATTATAGATCCCCAGATAGTTGCTGAGACCAAAAACAGGTATTAAAAGGATTTGAAATGGAATTAACATCCCACCAACAAACATTAAATAAAGTGCCATATTCCCTTTAAAATTATATTTAGCCAGGGCAAAGCCCACCAGTGATGAAAGGAAAAGAGTTCCAATTAAGGCTGGGATGGTGATAATAAAACTGTTTTTTAAATAAATACTTAAATTTCCATCAGTCCAGGCCTCTGCAAAATTAGAAAAAGTAAACTGTTCGGGAATACTCCAAAACCCATTGTTTGATAAATCTCCCATTGTTCTAAAAGCTGTCATAAAAGCTCCAAATACAGGTAGAAGCCAGACTAAAACAAATAGGGATAAGGCGATTAAAACTACTCCATTTTTCAATTTTCTCTTTTGGCTTAGTGTTAGCTCCATTATTCCAGTTCACCCTTTCTGATCTGACGTAAATAAAGGACAATAAAAATAAACATAATTACAAATAAAATTACCGCAATTGAAGCCCCATATCCCATCTTGTAATTTTTAAAAGCCTCTGAATACATATAATATGCCAAAACATTGGTAGAATTAAAAGGGCCACCTCTGGTCATCATACTCACAAAATCAAAAGCCCGCAGGGATTGAATCATTGTAATAACCAGTACAATAACTGTAGTTGGTTTTAATAAAGGCATGATTATATAGCGGAATCTCTGCCAGGCAGAAGCCCCATCAATTCTGGATGCTTCAATAACTGTCGGCGAAATTGCTGTTAAACCTGATAAAAATAATAACATTACATAACCTGTATGCCGCCAGACTGCTGCGGCAATTACGGCATATAGGGCTGTATCCGGACTGCTGAGCCAGCCTCGAGTTAAACTATCAAGTCCTATATAAGTTAAAGTATTATTTAAAAGCCCTCCTCTTGGCTGATAAATCCAGGACCAGATTAAACCAATAACTACAGGTGCTAAAATCATGGGTGAATAAATTGCTGCTTTAAATCCTTTGGCTCCTCTAATTTCCTGGCTTAAAAGCAGTGCTAAAAATAAACCAAGGGTTAATGGAATTGCTAAAAAGATTGCAAGCCATTTTAGGTTATTAATTAAAGAAGTATAAAATACAGGATCATTAAATAAATCAATATAATTATCCAGACCAACAAAAACAGGCTCACTGATTACATCCCATTCAGTAAAACTTAAATATACAGTATAAATAGTAGGCCCAATAACCCAGATTGCATAGAGCACTAAGGGTAAAGCTAAAAAAAGCCAGGGGATGTATTTTCTTTTGATTTTCAAAATAACACCTCCATAAAAATTACTGCCTGCAGAAAAATCAATTTCTGCAGGCTGTTTTTAATTAAATTCTATAATTTGCTGCTTTATTTAGTCTAAGAAGTTCTGACGATGTTCTTCCATTTCTTCCATAACACTCTCATAATCTGAAGGAGAGTTCCAGAATTTCATTAAAGAATCCATTGTTTTATCAGCAAATTCCGGATCCATATCACGATCATAGAATTGAGTTAGTTCTTCTGTTTCATCTACCATCTTACGACCTTTATTTGCTCTTTCTGTATAAATATCATCTGGCATGTTTTTATTGGTTACTAAACGACCAACATCTTCTGCAAATACCCGCTGCCCCTCAACTGAGCTTAAGAAAGCCAGAAAATCTTTTGCTAATTCTGGATTCTCTGCATTTTGGGGAATCATAAAACCATCTGTCGGCAAATCTTCAGCCACAGGTACATCTTCATCAATAATTGGGAAGCGGAAGAAGTCAATATCTTCTGCAACTTCTTCAGAGGTAGCATCTAATAAGAACTGTCCCATTAGATACATTGCTGCATCTCCCTGAGAAATAAACTGCAGAGCTTCCTGCCAGGAATAAGCTGCGGGATCTTCTATAAAGAAGTCATTTTCAATTAAATACTTCCACTTAACAAAGACTTCTTCTACTCTTTCGTCAGTAAATGAAATATCTCCAGCCATCAATTCACGGTGGAAATCAGCACCATTAATTCTTAAGTTGAGATAATCAAACCAGCCAGCTGCTGTCCAGCGGAATTTAGTACCGATTGCAAATGGTGTGATTCCATTCTCTTTAAGAGTTTCTCCCACTTCTAAAAGTTCATCCCAGGTTTCTGGCTCCTCGAGATCATATTCTTCAAAAATTGAATCTCTGTAAAATACAGACCACCAGTAATAGTTATGAGGTAAGAAGTAAGCCTTGTCATCATAAATACTTATACTCTGAAATGCTTCTGGAAATTTTTCATAAAGATTTTCTTCTTCCCAGACATCTGTAATATCCATAATTAAATCACGTTCAACAAAATAATTTGCTCTCTCTCCAGCAAACCAGGTAAAAACATCAGGTGGACTATCTGAGTTTAACCAGACTCTAATTGCCTGTTTAAAGTCCTCATGAGCAGTAATATTTAATTCAACATCAACATCTGGATTTTCTTCTTCATATTGAGCAATAAGTTTCTGCATTGCTTCTCTTGGAGCCGGGTCACTGGTATAGGTATTAACTACCAGGGTGTCCTGAGCTGCTGCAGAGAATGAAAAAGCCAGAACCATCACTAAAGCAATTGTAATAATTGAAAAATTCTTAAAATTCATTAAATAAAACCCCCTTTTTGTTTTAAAACATTTAAACGTTTTAAGATTATTTTAGAAATATCCCTCCTCGTAGAATATATTTGACAAATAATAACAGGTAGCGGTACCTGTATATCGGCACCTGCATATATTTAAGCTTTCCTACTTGAATCTCTAATTACTAATTCTGTAGGAAAGATAAAAAACTTCTCTTTAGGACTCAAATCCAGCCCATCAATTCTCTTCAATAAAATTTCAGCCGCTTTTTCCCCCATCTGACTGACCGGTATATTAACTGTTGTCAGTGATGGATTATAGAAATTGGCCATCTTAATATTATCTATCCCAACCACCGATATTTCTGCTGGAACCTTAACTTTTTTTGCAATTAAGGCCTGAATAACGCCAATAGCGATCTCATCATTTAAACAAACTACAGCATCCGGTTTATTTTTTCTAGCAGCTATTTGCTCACCGACTGCATAGCCGCCTTCCATTTTCAAATAATCATAATAAATATTTTCTTCTTTTAGTTCCAAATTATGTTTAGTCAGAGCACTTTTAAAGCCATTTAATCTTTCCACACTCTGGCCCGCAAAAGCCAGTTCTCGATGTCCGAGAGAAATCAAATAATCTGCAGCCTGATAAGCTGCATGATAAACATCACTCTTTACTACAGGAATTAAGTCGTGGTCCACTCCATCTCGATCCACATAAATAACCGGAATTTTTTCTTTAACCAGTTTAATAATTAATTCATTATGCTCTGCCATCATATCTCCTACGCAGGCAAAAATAGCTCCGTCAACCTGACCTGAACGAAACATATTTATATATCTTAGCTCTTCTTCACTCTGATAATCAGTACTGCACAAAATCACATTAAAATCCTGACTGCGTACATAATCTTTAATCGACTGAGCCAGTTCAGCAAAAAAGGGATTAACCACCTCAGGAATTACCAGCCCAATTGTCTTAGTTGATTTTTTGACTAAAGCCCGGGCCCTGGCATTTGGTACATAGTTTAGTTCTTCTGCTATTTTTTTAATTCTTATTTTTGTATCCTTATTTACTTTGTCACTGCCGTTTAATGCAAGTGAGACAGTTGCTAGAGAAACCCCTGCCTCTTTGGCAATGTCATTTAATGTTACAGCCATATTATCGCCCTCTTTTAAAACGTTTAAATTACTTTACTTATATAATAACAAATTTTCACACAATTCGCAATATTATTTTTAATTTTCCTAAAATAATTTTAATTCTTTAATTGATTTTGTGATTTTTATATCTTTAACCCGGTACAAATTGTCCGTTTTGTACCGGGTACAAAAAGATATTAATAATCAATCCCTTTAAAATTAATTTTAAATTCAAATTCTCTAACTTTCAACTCATATTTTTCTAAAGCTTTAGGGCCGCAGGATGTGCTTCCCAGACCTCGATTTTGATGGATTAACTCCAGGTAAATTTCATCCCGGAAAGGTAATTCACAGTCATGCTGAGACAGCTCAAGATCATCTTTACTATAACAGTGAGCGGTAAAATCAAATCCCCCTGCATTATAGAATTCAATTCCAGCCCCAACTTTATTTTTAAATTCCAGCCACTTATTATCAGAACGGTTACCATTATCCTGAGGATAAACATAGGGAGTATGCAGATCGCCTATTTTTTTAGTAAAGAGGTCAATATAAGCAGCTCTTTTACTGTCAGGATAGGATTCCCCCGGCCCTCTGCCAAACCAGCTGACATTTTCCAGTTCATGATTTAATTCAAGCTCCAGACCAATCCTGGGAAGAGAGTATTCTTTCTGATCTGCAAATTCTCCTGCTGCAGTAATTTCTACCTCCCCATTATTATATATCTTATAATCCAGTTCTGCTTCCATGATTAAATCTTTAGCAGGAGGAGCAATTCTAAAATAGCTTTTAATCAGCACATAACTATTCTCCAGTTCTACAACCTTCAGTTCCTCCAAACGCTGACTGAGCTTATCAATTCCCTGTTCTTTCCAGGTGGTTGTATAATTATGGGTAATATCAGTGTTATCATTATCTATCGGTGCTCTCCAGAAACTTAATTCCGGGCCTCTCTCAATCAGACTTTTACCCTGATAAATGTATTCACTGAGTTTACCACTGCCTTTGTCAAAGTAAAGACTGAAATCACTGCCTTCAACTTTTAGATACAGATCACTTTCTGCTAAACTTAAATCCTTATTTTTTAAATGTTTATGAGCTGGATGATATAAACGATCAAAGATAAAGGGAAGTTTAAACTGTTTAAAAGTTATCTCATGTCCGGGTGCTGCCCAGCTTTTTTTATTTTTTAAGACTATAGAAAAATTAAGATAACTGTCTGCAGGAAGATTTGCACCAAGCTCCCCGCCCTTTTCTTCAATTATCAGTTCTAAATCACTGAGATTTAGACCTTTCACTTTTAACTCAGCGCTTTCTGCTGCCTGAAGTTCAAAATCCTGACTTCCGCTTTCAATTACCAGCCCTCCAGTCTTAACCTCCCAGTTGAGCTTATAATCTGAACTATCTATAAAATCAAATTGATTTTCCAGTTTAACTTTTGCCTCTTTAAAATTGAAATCTCGAATTTTAAAAGGGGCCATTACATATTTATATTCCGTCAATCCCGGTGAAGGAGTTCTATCCGGAAATACCAGACCATTAATATTAAAGTTTTTATCATTTGGCATATCTCCAAAATCGCCACCATAAGTATAACAGATCTCACCATCTGAATTATCAACTGCAATTCCCTGATCAAGCCAGTCCCAGATAAAACCTCCCTGAGCGGAAGAATACTTATAAAAAACCTCCCAGTATTCCTTTAATTCCCCGGGGCCATTACCCATTGCATGAGCATATTCACATAAAATAACAGGTTTCTCCTGTCTGCTGGCAAGTTCTGCAGTTTCCTCAATAGTAGGATACATCGGCCCAATAATATCTGCTATTTCCTGTTTGCGGTCACCTTCATAATGAATTGGTCTTGTTGGATCAAGGCGGCGGGTTAGTTCTGCCATCCTGCGGTGATTATCACCAAAACCTGATTCATTACCCAGAGACCAGATTATAATTGAAGGATGATTTTTATAATGCTCTACCATCCTCTCCATACGGTCCAGAAAGGCTCCCCGCCAGTCTTTCGAATCAGCCAGCTCATCCCAGCGTTCAACCGGCTCCATTCCGTGACATTCTATGTCTGTTTCAGCCAGTACATAAAGTCCATATTTATCACAGAGCTCATAAAAATAGGGATGGTTTGGGTAATGAGCAGTTCTCACTGCATTAATATTATGTCTCTTCATTAATAAAATATCTTCTTCCATTTTTTGGCGGCTCACAGCTCTCCCAAGTTCAGGATCAAAATCATGCCGATTAACCCCTCTGATCATTACTGCTTTGCCGTTGACCAGAAGCTGTGCATCCTTAATTTCAACAGTTCTAAAAGCAACTTTCTGTCTGATAGTCTGAATCTTTTCCCCTTCAGGATTTATAAGTTTAACTTCCAGCTGATAGAGATAGGGATTTTCTGCTGACCAGGCTTCAGGTTCTGCAAGCTCTAAATTAGTTTTAAATTTATTGAGTCTGGTCTTTTTCAACTCCGGAAGTTCTATTAATTCTTCTGCTGACTTAACTCCCCGGTCATATAAACTGATTTTAATCCGGGAACCTTCGGGAATATATTCCCGGTAGGAGAGCACTTCAAAATCACAATTTAAAACTCCAACTTCCATTTTTCTTTTAAACTCACTTTCAATTTTAAAATCTTCAATCTGAAAAAATGGCTGACTGTAGAGATAGACATCCCGAAAAATACCGCTCAACCACCACATATCCTGATCTTCTAAATAGCTTCCATCTGACCATTTAATGACCTTAACTGCCAGCAGATTTTCACCACCATAATTTAAATGTTCACTTAGATCAAACTCAGCTGCCAGCCTGCTCCCCTGACTGTAGCCAATATATTCACCATTTAACCAGAGATAAAAAGCTGAATCAACTCCCTCAAAGCGAATTAGATTCTGCTCTCCCTCAAGATCAGGGCTCAGATAAAACTTCCGCCTATAAAGTCCGGCCGGATTTTTGGAAGGAACTTTTGGAGGATCAACAGGAAAGGGATAATTGACATTGGTATAATGTGGCCTGTCATAACCCTCCAACTGCCAGTTAGAAGGGACAGTTATTTGATCCCAGTCAATAATAGAAAAATCTTTTTTATAAAATTCCTGCTGATATGTATTATGATTGGCCAGATATTTAAAATCCCATTCACCATTTAATGATTTAAAATTATAATCGTTTAGTGTTCTTTGATCTAAAAAGAAAATACGATTTGCATGAGCCAGACGTTTATTAACTGCATAAACTTTTGGATCTTCCCAATCTCTCATTTAACTCACCTCATTTAATTTTTTCAAAAAGTCTGAAACCGGGACAGTATATCCCGGCTCAGGAATACTAATTTTTACCATCTAATTAATGAAAACTATAAATCCTGATAAATATCTAAAATTTCTTCAACATCTTCCAAACTTACCTGTTCGGCAGCAAAGAAGTGCAGTCTGTAAATTGGCCAGGCTTTAAAAAATCCTATTTCTTCTATTTCTTCTTCTGTCAATACAGCTTTAACAGCTTTTTTGCCTAAAGAATCAGCAAGCCAGTCCTCAAAGGGGGTTTTTGCTGTTAATTTTTTCAATCTAAATGAACTCTCAACCTCAATCTCTTCTGTAAATTTGATGTCACGAGAAGAGGAACCAATCATAATTTTAAAGTGATCTGCCTCTACAATCCAACCTTTTTCCGGATGATAATAGGCCAGATCCTGATAATCAAGTTCAAGTTCCAGCCATTCTTTTTCTCCTGGCTCCAGCTCAATTTTCCCAAAACCTTTAAGTTCTTTAGACGGCCGCTCTAAACTGGGATTTTTCTGGGAAATATAGAGCTGAACAATTTCTTTACCCTTAAATTGTCCGGTGTTTTCAATTAAAACTTTAAGCTTTAATTTTTCACCTTCACCCAGATAATCAGGTGCTTCCAGAGCTCTGTATGCAAATTCAGTATAGGAAAGTCCATAACCAAAGGGAAACATAAGTTCCATCTTCTTCTTATCATAATAGCGGTAACCAATATAAATCCCTTCTCCATAGCGCACACTGCCATCACTACCTGGAAAATCAAGATAGGATGGATTGTCTTCCAGCTTAAAAGGGTAACTCTCAGCCAGTTTTGCTGAAGGATTAATCTTACCGGCAATAATCTCTGCCAGAGCCAGAGCTCCAGCCTGTCCGGGAAGTCCAGCCTCAATAACTGCTGATACCCGATCAATCCACTGCCGCAGATCAACAGCCGAACCATTATTTAAAACAACTACAATATTTGGATTAACAGCGGCCAGTTCTTTAATCAACTGATTCTGCTCTTTGGGAATCTGCATATGCTGACGGT
>JBKHFK010000024.1:0-13340 GCA_046540295.1 Halanaerobium sp. | reverse complement strand
AGGGCGTTTTGCCTTTGCGCTGGCCCTGGGTATGATACTATTGGTACTCTCATTTTTGATCAACTTTATTACATATTTTCTGCAGGAGGGAAAAGATTATGCAAGAAGATAAAATCATTGAAGTTAAAAATCTTAAAAAAATCTGCAGGGAAAAGACTATTCTGGAAATTGATCAGTTTTCAGTTTTAAAAAATAAATTCAATTTTATAATTGGTGGTAATGGAAGTGGAAAAACTACACTCTTAAATATTTTGAGTTTAATTGATCAACAATATGAGGGAGAAATTTATTATAAAGATCAGCTTTTAACTAAAGAAGAAAATCTTGATTTGAGGCGCAGATTTTCTGTAATCTGGCAGGATCCATATCTTTATCGAGGAGATGTTTTTTATAATATTGCTCTGCCTTTAAAATTAAGAGAGTATCCGCAGAGTAAAATTGATGATTTAGTTAAAGACATGGCAGTTAAAATTGAAATTGAAAGCTTACTTGAGCAGTCTGCTCATACACTTTCTGGTGGTGAAAGACAAAAAGTTTCTATCGCCAGAGCCCTGATTACAGATCCAGAAATTTTATTTGTAGATGAGGCAACTACGAATCTGGATGAGGAAAGTATTCAATTTTTTAATTCACATTTTGCCGACCTGGTAACAGAAGATACTACAGTGGTAATGGTCAGTCATGACCGCAGGCAGATCAGGGAACTGGCAGATTGCGTTAGTCTGCTGCGTCAGGGAAAGCTCGTTGTATTCGAAAAGATTAATAATTTTAATTTTAAATTGTTTGGTGCAGGAATAAGGGAGCCGATAGAAGAAATAGTTTAATATAGAGGTGAGTTTAATGAAAAAAATACTATTAAAAAATGCTAAACTGGTCGACGACCAGGGTATCAGGAAATCTGATCTTTTAATTGAAGGCGAAAAAATAGCTGCAGAAGAAAAAAGAGGTTTTTTTGAAGAAGACGAATTAAAAGGAGAATTTAAGGTTATAGATCTGAGTGGAAAATATATTTTTCCAGGTATAATTGATGCTCATACTCATTATTCTCTACATTCAAGAGGAACTGTCACTGCAGACGATTTTTATCAGGGAAGTATTGCAGCAGCAGCCGGTGGAGTTACTACTGTCATTGATTATATTGATTTCCCGGAAGATGGTGATTTTAAAAAAGCCGTTTCCAGGCGGAAAAAAGAAGCAAAAGATTCAATAATAGATTATAATTTTCACCAGGTTGTACAGGATTTTAACCAGAAAATATCCGATAATCTGGAAGATTTAAAAGAGCTCGGTCTGGCAAGTATTAAACTTTTTACCACCTATAAAGATGTGGGTTATATGATTGACAGGGAAAAATGGTCCCAACTTTTTAAGCGGCTTAAAGAAATTGAAATTTTGCCGCAGGTCCATGCAGAAGATGATGCTTTAATTGAGGACTTAAAAGAAGTATACAGCAGCCGTGGACTAACAGAACCAAGGTTTCATCCGGCAATTAGACCTGCTGCTGCAGAAAGTTTAGCAGTACAGGATATGGGTGAAGAAGCTTTGAAAGCAGAAATGCCGCTTTATATTGTCCATCTTTCTTCAGCCGAGGGACTGAAAGCCGTCAGAGATCTAAGAGCCAGAAAAGCTCAGATATATACAGAAACCACACCCCATTATCTGCTGCTTGATAATTCATATTTAGAGGGAAAAGAGGCCCAGCTGTATTTGATGACTCCACCCTTAAGAAAAAAATATGATAATCAGCTTTTATGGGAGGGAATAAGTCAAAATGAGTTTCAGGTTATAGCAACTGACCACTGTGCATTTAACAGAGAACAAAAAATGAAGTCAGATTCCAGCCTGGAAATTTTACCGGGAATTCCCGGCACAGAAACAATGCTGCCGCTGATTTACAGCTCAGGTGTACGCAATAATCGGATTACAATCAGAGAGATGATAGAGCTTCTTTCCGTCAACCCTGCTAAAATATTTGGAATTTATCCGGAAAAAGGATCATTAGAAGCTGGTACTGATGCTGATTTAACAGTCTTTGACCCAAATATAGAAAAAAAATTAACTGCAGAAAAATTACATTCTGCAGCTCAATACAGTCCTTATCAGGAATTTACAGTTAAAGGTTATCCGGTAATGACTTTTAGGCGGGGACAATTAATTTTTGATAAAAAGCTGAGAGCGGAAAAAGGGAGCGGCAGATTTATCTTTGCTCACAGTTCAAGCCTTGTTTAGCATCAGTTTTATTAAGCCGTTTTTGATTCATTTTAACTGATAATTTGCAGAGGCCCTCATTGATCATCTGTTCTTCTAATAAAATATCATCTGGCACTTCCAGAGGGACCTCAGTAAAATCCCAGATTGCTTTAATTCCGGCCGCTACCAGACGGTCGGTTATTTTTTGAGCCACTGCTCCTGGAACTGTAAGAGCTGCCACATCAACCTGATTGGTTTCTAAAAAATTTTCTAATTCATTAATATTTTTTATTTCAATATCATTAATTACCAGTTCAATTAATTTTGGGTCCTTATCGAAAATAGCAAGCAGCTGATAACCCCGTTCGCCATAACCTTTATTATAAGCCAGGGCCTGTCCAAGATGACCGGCACCAATAATAATAACTCTCTTTTTATAATTAAATCCCATAATGATACTTATCTGCTGAAAAAGGCAGTAAATATCATAGCCATAACTTTTGCGGCCAAAAGTACCAAAATAGCTGAGATCCTTACGAATTAAAGAACTGCTAAGCCCTGTTAATTCAGCCAGTTCCTCCGAAGAGATGTATTCTTTAGTTGAATTCTGTAAAATTTTTAAGTGCTGATAATAGACAGGTAAGCGGTTGATTATTATATCAGGTATATCATTCAATTCTTTCCCCATTTTAAACCCCCTATGAGTATTGTTAAAAAAATAACATATCTTAATTTAATTTTATCTTAACTGAGAACTTTTTTCAACTATTATTAGCATATTTTTCCTTAGTCTAAGTTGTTTAAAGCAGTTCGGCCGAGAGGGAGGATATATTTGCTTTTTGGCGAATTAATAAATAAAGAGATTAAGTCATAATTTGGATGCTTATACAATTTTAAATTTAAGAATTTAGCAGAAGGAGTGAAAAAAATGAATAAATATAAAATTCCTATTTCTAATTTAGATTATAATTATAGGGCAGAAAACCTTGATTTTGAGACAACTAAAGAACTATCTGCAATTGATGAGGAGATTATTGGTCAAAACAGAGCAGCCAATTCTCTGGATTTTGGAATGAGGGTTAATAAAAGTGGATATAATATTTTTATGGCGGGTGAATCTGGAACAGGTAAGTCTACTTATGCTGAGAATATGGCAGAAGAAAAATCAGCTGCAATGGAGCAGCCTAAGGATATTTTATATGTTTTCAATTTTTCTGAGCCCGAAAAGCCGAGAGTGATGAGGGTGCCTGCTGGAATGGGCAATGATTTAAAAACTGATATGGAAAAAATTGTGGAAGAATTACAGGAAGAAATCCCCAGGGCTTTTGAGGGAGAAGAATATGAGGCGGAAAGAAAAGAAATTTTAAATGAATATCAACCAAAATCAAATAAAGTAATGCAGGAATTTGAAGCCTCTGCTCGTGAAAGAGGCTTTATGCTGCAGAACACTTCCCAGGGGCTGGTGCCAGTCCCAGTTGATGAAGAGGGAGAGCCTATATCTCGTGATGATTTTCAGGAAATGGATGAAGAAAAAAAGGAAGAAATCCGTAGTGAAAGTCAGAAAATACAGAATGAAATCTCCCAGGTAATGCGGGAGATCCGTTCTATAAAAGAAGAGGCTCAAAATGAACTGGAAGCACTGGAAAAAAAGATAGGTATTTCTGTAGTTCAGCCTATAATTTATCATCTGCAGGATAAATATGAAAACTGTGAAGAAATTGTTGATTATTTAGAAGAAGTCCAGGAGGATATTGTAGATAATATTGATCGTTTCCGCAGCAGTGATGAGGATCAACAAAATCCATTTTTAGCAATGCAGCAGGATGATGACGGCAGTTTCTTTATACGTTATCAGATTAATATTTTTGTTAATAACAGTAAAACTGAAGGGGCACCGGTGGTTTACGAAAAAAACCCAACATATTATAATCTTTTTGGTAAGATTGAGGGCAAGAGTCAGTTTGGTACAATTAGTACTAATTTTACAATGATCAGAAGTGGTTCACTGCATCGGGCGAATGGAGGTTTTTTAATAGTTCATGCCAAGGATCTGCTGACCAATCCATTTTGCTGGGATACTCTCAAACGGGCACTGATTAATCAGGAGATTACTGTCGAAAATATAGGTGAGCAGTACAGAAGTGTACCGATTATTACCCTTAAACCGGAGGCAGTAGAACTTGATCTGAAAATTATTATGATTGGTTCACCATATATCTATTATCTTCTATATAATTATGACGATGAATTTTCTGAGCTATTTAAAATTAAGGCTGATTTCGACACAGAAATGGAAAGAAATGAGAGGAATATAGCGAAATTTGCTGATTTTATATCCTCAGTTATCAATAGAGATCAGCTCAAAGAATTTAGTGCAGAAGCCGTTTCGGCAATGATTGATTTCAGCTCACGTCTGACAGGAGATCGGGAAAAACTTTCAACTAAATTTAATGAAATTATAGAGATTTTAGTTGAAGCAGATGTCTGGTCAGATAGCTTTGGGGAAGAAATAGTTAGTGGTGAGTCTGTTAAAAAGGCAATTGAAGAAAAAGAAATGCGCTCTAATCTGCTGGAGGAAAAGATTCAGGAACAGATTGACCGTGATCACCTCTTACTGGATGTCAGTGGTAGAGAAGTAGGTCAGATTAATGGACTTTCAGTTTATCAGGCAGGTAATTATAGTTTTGGCCGTCCGGCAAGGATTACAGCCCGCAGTTATCTGGGAAAAGAAGGAGTAATCAATATTGAGCGTGAGGCCAAGATGAGTGGCCGAATTCACAGTAAGGGAGTTATGATTTTAACAGGTTATTTAGGTGGAAAATATGCTCAGGATGCACCACTTAGTTTAACTGCCTCGATAGCTTTTGAACAGAGTTATGGGGGGGTTGATGGCGATAGTGCAACCTGTGCTGAAGTAGTGGCTCTGCTCTCTTCTCTGGCAGATATTCCAGTCCGACAGGATATAGCAATTACAGGTTCAATGAATCAAAAGGGTGTTGTACAGCCGATCGGTGGAGTTAATGAAAAGATTGAAGGTTTCTTTAAAGTCTGTCAGGCCAAAGGACTGACAGGTGAGCAGGGTGTGATTATCCCTCAGCGCAATCTGGATAATTTAATGCTTGAGCAGGAAATAATTGAGGCTGTTGACCAGGGTAAATTTAATCTTTTCAGTATTGATGAAATTGATCAGGCTCTTGAGATTATGCTGGATAAAGAGGCAGAAGAAATTCATAATGCAGTAAAAGAAAAATTAGAAGAATATGCAGAAATTGAAGCTGAAAATTATGCAGAAATTGAGGCCGAAGCTGAAGAATCAGAGAATGGTGAAGAGGATAATGAAGATTAAATTATAGAGAGGTGTAAACAATGAAAAAATTGATAAAAAATGCAAATATAATTTTAGAAGATAGAATAATTAATAAGGCCTCTCTAATCTTTAATGAGCAGGAGGCAAAGATTGAAAAAGTAGCAGCTTATAACTTAGCGGAATCACCAGATCTGGATGTTTTAGATGCTGAAGGAGGATATCTTGCCCCCGGTATGATTGATACTCATATTCATGGTGGTGGAGGTTTTGATACCATGGATGCCTCAGCAGTGGCTCTAAATGAAATAAGTAAGGTCCTGGCAGGACACGGGATAACTTCTTTTCTGCCGACAACGATGACTATGGCCAGGGATAAAATTCAGGCTGCTCTGGGAAATATTCGTCAGGCCAAAAAAAATGGCACTGAGGGGGCAAAAGTTTTAGGAACACATGTAGAAGGACCATTTATCAGCCCGGATTATCTTGGGGCTCAAAATAGTGAAAATTTAATTGAACCGGAGCTTGAACTTTTAAGAGATTATTATGATGTTGTAGAAATTGTGACCATGGCTCCTGAAGTTAAAGGGGCTCTGGAGCTGATTGAAGAACTTAATCAGCAAAAAATTATCTCTTCAGTCGGGCATTCTGCTGCCACTTACGAAGAATTTCAGCAGGCTTATCGGGCAGGGATGGACCATTTTACTCATTTATATAATGCAATGACCGGACTTCATCACCGCAGACCGGGACTTGTGGGAGCAGCTTTTGATTCGGAAGCTACAGTAGAGTTAATTGTTGATTTAATTCATCATCATGAGGCAGTTGATCGCTTTACTATTCAGGCTAAAGGGGTTGACCGGGTAATTTTAGTTTCAGATGGTATGGAAGCAGCCGGACTTAAAGAAGGTGAATATGAGCTTGGTGGACAGAAAGTTATTGTAAGTGATGGAGCAGCCAGACTCGAATCTGGTGTTCTAGCCGGTAGTGTTTTAACTCTTGATCAGGCAGTAAGAAATTTAATGGAAGTTACAGAGTTATCAATTCCGGAAATATTTAGAATGGCCACTGTAAATCCCGCACGTAAATTAAATTTAAGTCATAAGCTGGGCAGGATTAAAGCTGGTTATCAGGCTGATCTGGTGCTTTTTGATCAGAATTTTAGAGTCAGCAGGACATTTGTTAATGGAAAAGAAATTAAGTAGTAAAGCTAAGAAAAAAATAGTTTGAATTAGCTAATTTAATTTAATAGCTTATTTTTGGCTAAAAAAACCCTCTTTCTTTTTTGACCTTCTCTGACTTTAGTCTTATAATATAAGTAGAAAATAAAGGTGAAAAATTAATATCAACTAAATTCGGAGGTGGTTTTATGTTTGATCTAGTACCATTTAGAAACCGCAGTCGTAGTGATGTTGCTGAAAGAGAAGAAGATCCTTTCAACAGCCTGGTCTCTGGTTTCTTTGATGATGTGATGGATTTTGCCGGTCGTAGTTTTAGAGCTGACATTAAAGAAAGTGATGACGAATATACTATTGAAGCTGAAATGCCAGGTATGAAAAAAGAAGATATTAATCTGGAAATCAATGATGGTTATCTAACAATTTCTGCTGAGCATAAAGAAGAAAAAGAAGAGAAAACTGACAACTATATTCGTCGTGAAAGAAGAGCAGGTAGATATGCCCGCAGTTTCTATCTTGAAAATGTAGATCAGGATGAAATTAAGGCAGAATACAATGATGGAATTTTACAAGTTCATCTGCCAAAAGAAGAAAAAACTCCTGTTAAAAAGCGTACAATCGATATCGAATAAATTTGATTAGATTTATCTCCCCGGCCAGTTGGTCGGGTTATTTTTTTGTTAAAAATAAATGCTTTAAAAACTAAGCTGTTTAGTTAATTGAAGTATTAATAATTGTAGAGTATAATATAATTATAGATTATAAATAAATTGTTTAAGCTTAGTAAAAGCTGAGTTATTGTAATAAAATTAATACATAGGAGGTCCTGCATTGAATTACCCACAGCTTGATATTTATCTCAATCAGATAGAAGAAAATGCCAGCAAATTAAAAAAAGATTTGCTAAAAAAAGACATTAAATTAACAGCAGTAGTCAAGGGCTTTGCCGGAGACTTAAATATATTTAAGGCCTATCAGAGGGCCGGAATAAAGAGTATAGCTGATTCCAGAATTGAAAATATAAAAAGATTTAGAGAGGCTGGATTTAAGGATGAGATTTTAATGCTCAGAATTCCAATGCCTTCAGAAATTGAAGAAATAGTTCCTTATATTGATAGTTCACTGGTAAGTGAAGCAAAAACGGCCGAATTAATTTCAAAGGCTGCAGCAGCTGCAGGCAAAAAAATTGGGCTGATAATTATGGTAGATATCGGTGACCGCAGAGAAGGAATTTTAGCCGATGATTTAGAAGGACTGGCCAGAAAGATAGAGAGTCTGCCTGCGGTTATGCTGAAGGGAATTGGCACCAACCTTGGCTGTTTTGCCGGAATTATTCCCGATCAGGAAAACACAGAGTATCTGATCAGTTTAAAGAAGAATCTCGAAAAAAAACTGGGATCTGGGCTTGAAATATTATCGGCAGGCAATACTGCAACTTTAAGACTTTTAAAAGAGCAGGAACTTGCTCATAATATAAGTAATTTAAGGATTGGTGAGGCAATTTTACTTGGAACAGATATTATCAATGAGAGTTTAATTGAGGGACTTAACCACTATAATTTTCGCCTGCAGGCAGAAATTGTTGAACTCAAAGAAAAACCTTCTAATCCTGAAGGGAAGATGGCCTTTGGAGGAAAAGGCAGGGGTCAGATTATAGAAGACAGAGGATTGCGCAGAAGAGCTATTCTGGCAGCTGGCAAACAGGATATTGATTATCACGGTCTTTATCCTGAACTTAAAGGTGTAGAAGTGCTTGGAGCAAGCAGTGATCATTTAATAACAGATATTACAGATGCAGCTCAAAAACTGGAAGTTGGCGATATCCTGAGCTTTAAAATTAATTACAGTGCAATGTTAAGAGCAATGACATCTCACTATGTTACAAAAAATTATATAAAATAGGTCTGGAGGGGTAGTTTTGGATTTTTACTTGATTATTTTTTTCTTATTCAGCGGTGTTTTACTGGGATTCTGGCTGGATAAAGAAAATTATTTTGTTAAATTTGCTGATTTAATTACAAAAATTGGACTGGTAATCCTGCTGCTGGCGATGGGAGCAAATCTGGGCAGTGATCAGCAGATTGTACTCCAGCTGGGAGAAATTGGTTTCCAGGCCCTTATTTTTGCAGCAGTCAGTATTATTTTTAGTCTGCTGGCTGTCATAATTTTTGTCAGAGTTTTTAGTTTAAATAGCCTGCTTTTAAGTGCTGATCCAGAGACAGAAGCAGAAATTGATAATCAGAGTGGAGATAAGACTATGACAGTATTAATCTTCAGCTCAGTTATTATTGGTATTTTATTTGGATACTTTATGCTTAATGGAAGTGGGCGGATCTGGATTGATCTGCTGACCAATTATTCGCTGGCTGTACTTCTTTTTGGAGTCGGAATAGATATTGGAGCCAGCCGGGAAATTCTCAAAGACTTAAGATTGATGGGCTGGAAGCTGCTTGTAATCCCGATTTTAATTGCTTTTGGTTCCCTGGTTGGCTCAGTGATCAGTGGTTTAGCTTTTGGTTTTGCAGCTGGCGAGTCAGCTGCAGTCGGAGCCGGTTTTGGCTGGTACAGTTTATCTGGAGTTTTAATTTCAAAACTACATAGTGCAGAGCTCGGGTCCCTTGCCTTTTTAAGCAATGTTTTCCGTGAACTGCTGACAGTAATGATTCTACCTCTAGTGGTCAGATATTTTGGCAGTCTGGCTGCAGTTGCTCCTGGAGGTGCAACCACAATGGATGTAACATTACCTCTGGTTAAAGAATCAGGGGGAGAGGCAGTAGTGATTCCGGCCTTTGTCAGTGGAGCAGTACTTTCGACTCTGGTACCAATTTTAGTTCCCCTATTTTTAAGTTTTAGTTTTTGATTTTAAATATTAATGATTATACAGATTGGTGCTGCAGGAGATAGAAGTATTTTTAATAGCTTTAAAACTAGAAAGGAATGGTTATAATGAGCAATAAAGAAGTACGATTAAAAGAAATGAATCAGGCTTTAAAAGCCTTAATTGAACCGGAAGGGGACTGGCTGGCCAATATGGCTAACAGTTCAGCTTTATTATTTGAGATGATGGCTGATCTCAACTGGGCCGGTTTTTATATCTGGAAACAGGATCAGCTTGTTTTAGGACCCTTTCAGGGGAAAACTGCCTGTGTCAGGATTGATGAAGATAAGGGAGTCTGTGGTACTGCTTATTCACAGCGTAAAATTATGCTGGTTGATGATGTACATCAATTTCCGGGTCATATTGCCTGTGATCCAAATTCTCGCTCGGAGATTGTGCTGCCGGTGATTGTTGGAGGAGAAGTTATTGCAGTTTTAGATATAGATAGTCCTAAAAAAGCACGTTTTGATGAGCTTGACCACAAATATTTAAAAGAATTTGTTGAAATCTTAGTTGATGAGACTAACTTTTTACCTTTAATGGAAAAATTTTAGATTAAAGTAATTGTGGATAAGGTTCAAGTTATTTTATAGGAGGTATAGTTTTGTTTAAAGATAAAGATATTTTTCTTTTTGATCTGGATGGAACACTTTTAGGTATTGAGGCTGAAGAATTTTTAAAACATTATTTTACTGCCCTTTCGGCAGAATTTAAAGATTTATGTGCTGAACCGGATAAATTTATTCAAATTTTAATGGGCTCTACCGAAAAAATGATTCGTAATGACGGCAGCCGCAGCAATCAGAAAGCTTTTATGGAAGATTTTATAGAAAAGATGGAAATCAGTAATCAAAATGAAGCAGAAAAAATTAAGTCTCGTTTTGAAGATTTCTATCAGACAAAATTTGTTGATCTCGGTCAGCATTTTGAAATTGATCGTAAAACTCCGGCTGAAATTATTGAATATTTAAAGGCTAAGGGCAAAAGACTGGTGCTGGCAACCAATCCACTTTTTCCCGAAGAAGCTGTAGAGGCCAGGTTGGGCTGGATTGGTATTGATGCTGCAGATTTTGAGCTTTTAACTCACTATGAAAATATGAGTTATGCCAAACCCAATCCCAATTATTATCGTGAAATTCTGGCTAAAATGAATGTGGAGCCTGAGAATTGTCTAATGATCGGTAATGATCTAAAAGAAGATGCAGTAGCCTCTGAGCTGGGAATCAAAACTTTAATTATCGAAGACAGGATAATTAAAAGAGAAAATAGTGATTTTGATATTGCCTGGCAGGGAAGATTAAAAGATTTTAAAGAACTGCTCAAAGAAAAACTAGAATAAACTAAAAAATCTCCAGCAGAGATAATCATGCTGGAGATTCTATTATTAAAATTTTATTTTTCTACAACTAATTGTTGATCAGAGTTTAATTGGTATTCCTGGTCATAAACTTTAATTGTTAAGTTTTCACCTGTTTTGAGAGAGAAGGCAGTTTCTTTTTGACTGACCTCAACTTTGATCCTGCGGCCTCTGAACATAATCATAAAGTTAAAGCCGTCCCAGGCTGTCGGTAAAAATGGTCTAAACTGAAGCTGACCGTCTTTAACTTCAAAACCGGCAAAACCTTTAACAATTGACATCCAGGTTCCGGCCATACTGGTAATATGCAGGCCGTCATCTGTATCAGTATTATAGTTATCCAGATCCAGGCGAGCTGTGCGCAAATAAAGCTGATATGCTTTTTCTTCTCGCTCTAAGTCAGCTGCCAGAATAGAATAAATACAGGGAGAAAGTGAAGACTCATGTACTGTCCGCGGTTCATAGAAGTCATAATGGCGGGCGATGCTTTCTCGATCAAAATCCTCTTTAAAGTAATAAATACCCTGCATTACATCTGCCTGTTTGATATAAGGTGAACGCAGAATTTTATCCCAGGACCAGTTTTTATGGAGTGGGAGATCTTCTGCTTTCAGCTCAGAGACTAATTTCTGTTCCTTATCCAGATAGCCGTCCTGCTGAGCATAAATATCATAATCTTCCAGATAGGGATAGTACATTTTTTCGGTCATTTCCTGCCATAATTCCAGTTCGGAATCATTAAGCTCTAAATCTGAAAGCAGTTTATTATATCTTTTAGGATCATTTTTCTCAATTTTTTCTAAGTTTTCCAGTGTATATTTTAAAGTCCAGACTGCAATTCGGTTGGTATACCAGTTATTGTTGACATTATTTTCATATTCATTGGGACCGGTTACTCCAAGAATCATATATTTTTCTTTACGGGGATTAAAGTGAGCTCTGTCCGCCCAGAAACGAGAAATTTGAGCCAGTACTGGAATTCCATATTCCTTAATATAATCCTGATCACCTGTATAATCCACATAATCCTTAATCGCATGGGCAATAGCTCCATTGCGGTGAATTTCCTCAAAGGTGATTTCCCACTCATTATGGCACTCCTCACCATTAATTGTAACCATCGGATAAAGTGCACCCTCCAGACCTAATTTATCTGCATTCTCTACAGCCTTATCTAAGTGGCGATATCTGTAGAGCAGTAAGTTGCGGCCAACTTCCTCACTGTGAGTTGAGAGGTAGAAGGGAAGACAGTAAGCTTCTGTATCCCAGTAAGTTAAGCCGCCATATTTTTCACCGGTAAATCCTTTAGGCCCGATATTGAGGCGGGGATCATGACCGGTATAGGTCTGATTTAGATGAAAAATATTAAAGCGGATTCCCTGCTGTGCTTCAGGGTCACCTTCAATTTTAATATCACTTTCCTGCCAGATTTTATCCCAGGCCTCTTTATGTTCAGCAAATAATTCCTGAAAACCGCGGAAAGCAGCTTTGGAAACTTTTTTTTCTGCTTTTTTTCTTACCTGATCAGCTTTGTAATCACGGCTGGTACAGACTGCTATATATTTATTTAATTCAATATCCTCACCGGCCTCAGCCTTAAATGTAATTTTATTGCCGACATAATTTTCCGCACCCGGTCCGGTTAACAATTCTACTTTTCGTTCTTTTTTGTTTAACTCCCAGTCCATAGCTGCCGAAACTACAAAATCAGATTTTCTGGTTTTCATAGTCAGGCTGGCTTTACCTTTGTTATTTTCTTTTTCCAGTCCCTCCCAGAAGAACTCATCATAGTTGGCATCTTCATTTTTAACATCACCATCAAGATAGGGAATCATCTCTACTTTAATTTCTTTGTCAAGTGAACGCAGACTGTATTTAAGAGCAGCAAGTTCCTTATTTTTTTGATCTAAAAAACGAGTTTCAACAACTTCAACTCTATTATTTTCAAGTACAGCGGTAAAAGAGCGCTCCAGATAGGCTTCTTTCATATTTAATACTCTTTTAAAATCACTAAATTCTATTTGAGCTAAGTCTATTTTCTGACCATCTATTTTTAAATTAACTCCAATAAAATTCGCTGCATTAGCAATTTTAGCAAAATACTCCGGATAACCATTTTTCCACCAGCCAACAATAGTTTTATCAGGGTAGTAGACTCCAGCAATATATGTACCCTGCAGGCTGTCGCCACTGTAATTTTCGGCAAAATTACCGCGCAGGCCCATATGGCCATTACCCAGACTCATCACACTTTCTGTAACTCTGTTGTATTCTTTATCAAAACCATTTTCAATAACCTTCCATTCATCAACTTCAAAATATTTTCTCAAAATTCCCACCTGCCTTTCAGCTAGATTATATCAGATAAACGAGAATATTGAAAGTGCTTCCAATTTATAGGATCCAGATATTAAGCAGTTATTTTTGGGCTTA
>JBKHFK010000023.1:0-13348 GCA_046540295.1 Halanaerobium sp. | reverse complement strand
TTTCCAATTTTGATACCTATCTGGCACCATTTATAGCCTATGATGGCCTTAATTATGAGGAAGTTAAGCAGGCGATGCAGGAATTTTTATTTAATATGAATGTTCCGACAAGGGTTGGATTTCAGACTCCTTTTACAAATATCACCATGGATCTTGAAGTGCCTAATTATTTAAAAGATCAGGCAGTTATAATCGGCGGTCAGTATCAGGAAAAATATTATGGTGAATTTCAGCAGGAAATGGATATGCTCAACCGAGCCTTTGCCGAGCTGATGATGGAAGGTGATGCCAAGGGCAGAATGTTTTCCTTTCCGATTCCAACTTATAATATAACCGAAGATTTTGAGTGGGGAAATCAAAAACTGGATCCGGTCTGGGAGATGACAGCTAAATTTGGGATACCATATTTTTCTAATTTTATCAACTCAGATATGGATCCCGAAGATGCAAGAAGTATGTGCTGCAGATTGAGACTGGATAACAAAGAACTCCGCAAAAGAGGTGGCGGTTTATTTGGAGCCAATCCGTTAACAGGCTCGATAGGAGTAGTAACTTTAAATATGCCCAGGATTGGCTATCAGGCAGAGACTAAAGGGGATTTTATGGAAAGAGTCTATTACCTGATGGATCAGGCCAAAGAAAGCCTGGAAGTTAAGCGCAAAGTTTTAGAAACTCTAACCGAGCAGGGTTTATATCCCTACGCAAAATTTTACTTAAGAGATATCAAAAAGCGCTTTGATTGCTACTGGAAGAATCACTTTAATACAATTGGCCTCAATGGAATGAACGAGGCGCTGCTCAATTTTATGGGGCAGGATATTTCAACTCCGGAGGGACAGCAGTTTTCTGAGCAAATAATGAAAAAGATGCGGGAGCGCCTGCAGCAGTATCAGGAAGAAACAGATAATATGTATAATCTGGAAGCAACCCCGGCTGAAGGTACTGCCTACCGCTTTGCCCGGCTGGATAGAAAGAAGTTTGGTAATCAGATAATTGCTGCCAATCAGGAGCGGGTGCTGAAAGAGGGGGCAGATCCCTATTATACCAATTCAACTCAGCTGCCGGTTGGTTTAACTGATGACATTTTTACAGCTTTAGAGCTGCAGGATGAGCTGCAGTCATTATACACAGGGGGCACAGTTCTCCATGGATTTCTGGGTGAAAAAATAGATTCTATTAAAGCAACTAAAAAGCTGGTCAGACGAATTGCGGAAAACTTTAAACTCCCGTATTATACTCTGACCCCATCTTTCAGCATCTGTCCGGTTCACGGGTATCTGCCGGGAGAGCATGAGTACTGTCCCAAATGTGAAGCAGAGGCTGCTGCTGAAGAAGAAAATAATTCAGAAAAGCATAAAGCAGAAAGTGGAGTGGAATAAATGAGGCTGGCCGGATTACAGAAAACTTCAGTTATTGATTTTCCAGATCAGATTTCAGCAGTTGTGTTTACTCAGGGCTGTAATTTTTACTGTCCTTACTGCCACAACAGCCAGCTAATCCCAATGAAAATCCCAGCTGAACAGGAGCTGATGCCGGAAGAATATTTTTTCAAATTTCTAAAACAGAGGCAAAATTTGCTTGATGGAGTAACAATTACCGGGGGAGAGCCTCTGCTGCAGCAGGATCTAAAAGAATTTATGCTGAAAATAAAAAATGATTATGAACTGCTGCTTAAACTGGATACCAATGCAGCAGATTCAAAAAAACTAAAAGAACTGATTAAAGCGGAGCTAATTGACTATCTGGCAGTTGATATAAAGTTCAGCTGGGCTAATTATCAGCAGCTGGCTCCGGAAGGACTTGTTTCTGGAATAAAAAAAGCAGCTGAGATGATTATTAATTCGAATCTTAATTATGAGTTCAGGACAACAGTAGTTCCCGGGCTTCATGATAGAAAAGAAATAGAAAAAATTGCTCAGCAGATTGAAGGTGCAGAAAAATATTATATTCAAAATTTTAGACCGGTTAATACACTCGATCCAGAGTTAAGAAAGCAGCGTTCTTTTGCAGCTTCAGAACTGGAAGAATTAAAAGCAGCTGCTGAAAAATATTTAGAAAATGTGCAAATCAGAAATTAATTTTAAAGCTGGCAGTGATGCCGGCAGCTGTCTGTTTTCAGTGGCGAAAAGAAGACAGCAAATATTATAATTAATTTTGTTGAAGGAGGTATAAAAAATGGCTAAAAAACAAAAGTGTGAGGTTTATTCCCGAGTGGTTGGGTATCTATCTCCGGTATCTGAATGGAATAAAGGGAAAAAAGAAGAATTTAAAGATCGCAAGGAATTTACTTACAGTGAAAAACAGACATAACAGTAAAATTTGTCGATAAAAGTTGGATATAAAGATTAACTATTTTTTTAAGGACTATCTTAAGATAGTCCTTATATTTTTTCCTAATTTGCAGGAATTTACAAATAAACCTAGAAAAGAAATAAGTGGAAGCAATTTTTGTAATAATAAAACTACTTTGTGAAGAATTAGTCTTTTTGGTGGAAGGGTGTAAAAATTGCAGGTAGAAAAAACTCAGTGTCAGAATAGAGAACAATTAATAGAATTTTTTAAATCACTTAGTGATTCACCGGCTCAGGTTGTTCAGCTTTATTCGACCAAATCTGAACTGGAAAATCAAAAAATAATATCTGCATTTAAAAGATATTTACCTTTTTCCACTTTGATGGGAGTTAGTGCAGAAGAGATTATTTTTGAAAATGAAGTTAAATCAAATCAGCTTACTGCAGTTGCCATTCGTTTTGAGAAAAGCAGTTTTAAACTATTACGAACTGTTTCTGACAGCGAGACAAATGCCAGGGAAATCATGAAGGAAGTTGGAGCTGACACCAGGGCAATAATTATTTTTTCGGATGACAAATATAATAATGGAGATAAGCTGGTTGAAGAACTTAATCAGTTGGAAAATGAAATCATAATTGCTGGAGGTCAGGCGGCTCACGGATCTGAGGATGACTCAGGTTATGTTTTTGACCAAAATGGAATCATCAAAAAAGGAAGTCTGGCTTTAATTTTAAATGGCAGTCAGCTTCAGGCTAAGTGGAATTACAGTATGGGCTGGGAGAGTATAAGTCGTGAGATGGAAATAACAAAAGCAGAAGACCAGGTGGTTTATGAGCTTGACGGCAGAAATATTTTTCAGGTTTACTCTGAATTTCTGGGAGAAGATATTAAAAACAAATTACCATCTGCAGCTGTTACCAAATTTCCTCTGGTCTTTAATCGCGGTTTTAAAAATGCACGTTCAGCAATTGAGGTGGTTGATGATGGAATTAGATTTTCGGGGGAACTTAAAGTAGGAGATCGGGTTAAAATATCTTATGGAAGTTTAAATAAAATCTTAACTAATTCAATGTGGCTGCAGAATGATCTTGAATTTTATCCTGAATTTTCTTTTATTTATTCATGTTCAGGTCGAAGCCAGTATTTAAAATCGCTGGATTCAAATTTATCTGAAGAGATAAAAGTTGTTCCTTCACCTAAAGCAGGTTTTAGTACCAATGGTGAATATGGTGTTATAGATAATAAATTTGAATATTTAAATATTACAACTACAGTTCTTTACTTAAGTGAAGAACAGGAAGTTATACATAAAAAAATTGAATTTGATACAGAAAAACCGGATGTAAAGACAGAGCATCTCTTTCATTTGTCCAAAAAAGTAGTATCTGAACTGGAAATGATCAATGCTAAAATGCGAAAAGCCAACCAGGAAACCGGTAATCATAAAATAGAGGAAACAGCAGCAGCTCTTTTTAAAATGATTTTTGAAAAACATGATTATTCCGGAGGGATAGTGATTAAAGAGGCAGAAAATTTAACTAAAATTTATCTTGATGAGAGTCTGGGAGCGGAAGCTTATAAAACATTTAAGGTCTTCTGGGAGCAGCGGCCGAAAAAAATTAGCTGCCGCAATAACATTCTTGGCTTTGAAAATGCATTTTTAATTCCTCTGAATGAAGAAGTGGAAGCCTTAATGATCATCTTAAGTGATGAGATTGATCTATATGATATAAAGATGAATCATTTATTTATTGAGCAGATTCCAAATTATTTAAAAAAGGCAATTTTATATGAGAGTCTGGAGAGGAATTTAGCCAGTCTTTCAACTTTAGAACAGACTTCGGATTTTCTTTATTCAACCTTAGATTTAGATCTGCTTTATGAACGAATACTGGATATTATTGTTGGTACTATGGGCATGTCAGCAGCAGTTATTTTCAAAAAAGCAAATAGCAAACTAAAAATGATGCAGAATATAAATGTAGAAGAAAACAGTGAACTTTATTTTTATTTAAAGGGTCATTATAAAGATATTGCAGCTTCTGATCAGATTTTAATTGAAAATGAGGTTGATCTTTTTGAAAACATACAAACCTTAATTGCGATTCCTATTAATTTAAATGATTATCAGGGGATTTTATATGCCATGCAGTCTAAGTATCAGCAGTTGATTAATGAAAACCAGAAAAAGTTTATTAGAACTCTGGCCAATCAGATTCGTGTCAGTATTCGCAATGCTTTAAATCATCATAAGGTAAAAAGACTTTCAGTTACTGATGGTTTGACAAATCTTTATAATCATTCCTACTTTCATAGTCAGCTGCAGAAAAAAGAAGGAGAAAAATATTCTGTGGCAATTATGGATATTGATAATTTTAAAGATTTTAATGATCATTATGGTCATCAGGCGGGTGATCAGGTTCTGCGTGAGCTATCTGAGGTTTTACAGTCGGAAATTAGAGAAAATGATATTGTGGCCCGCTATGGTGGAGAAGAATTTGTAATTTACTTTAATGTAATTGATCGCAATATTTTATTAAGAGTAATTAATCGTCTAATGCAAAAAATAAGAAATATGGAAGTTGATTTTGAAGGAGAAAAACTTAAGATCACTGTTTCAATTGGGGTTGCTGTTAATCAAAAAGGTAAATATTCTGCAGAGAGATTAATTAAGCAGGCAGATACAGCACTTTACATTGCTAAGGGTGCGGGTAGAGATATGGTTAAATTTTACAGGAATCTAAATTAAAAACTGTAAATCGAAACAAACACTTGATATCAAATTGTCAGGAATAAACCCTTGAAATGGATTTTTTCTTATGCTATAATAATCATCAATGGGTGAAGTTTTAACTGAACGAACCCCAAATATAGAATAATTCCTAGGGGGAATGTATTAATATGATTTACACAGGTAAAGTAAAATGGTTTGACGCGAAAAAAGGTTATGGTTTTATTGAAAGAGAAGATGGTGACGATGTATTTGTACACTTCTCAGCTATTCAGGACGAAGGTTTCAAGACACTTGAAGACGAACAAGAAGTAGAATTCGAAATCGTTGAAGGCGACCGCGGTCCACAAGCTGAAAACGTTGTTAAGTTATAGAGTTTAAAACTGTATAAACTAAAACAACTTACCCCGACCAGGGTTCTGGTCGGGGTTTTATCATTTATACTCCCTGCAGCTGCAGTTTTCCTTTCTCCGGCAGCGGGGGATTTTTAATTTTTAAATAGAATTTAATGTAAAAAGCTTTAGTTTATGATAAGATAATTAATAACCTGAAGTTATTCTGATGATAATTTTTTGATAATTCAAAATTAACTGGTTTGAGTTTTATTATTAGCACCTGAGGAGGGGTTTCAATGGAAAATCCTGTTATCTTACAGACTTTTTACTGGGAAATGAATACTGGCAAATATGCTGAAGAATATCCGGAAGAGGCTAATTTATGGCAGTTATTGGCTGAGCGGGCAGAAGAGATCAGTAAAGCCGGCTTTGATTTACTCTGGTTTCCACCTGCTAATAAAGGGGCTGGAGGAGTTAATGATGTTGGTTATGGAACCTATGATCTCTGGGATTTGGGAGAATTTGAACAAAAAGGAAGCAGAAGGACTAAATATGGCACTAAAGAGGAACTGCTAACTGCTGTTGAAAAACTGCATCAGTATGATTTGAAACTGCTCTATGATGCTGTTTTAGACCATCGGATGGGAGCAGACGAAAAAGAAAAAGTTAAATTAAAAGACTGTTCGGATGCAGAAGTCTGGACAAAATTTAATTTTCCCGGGCGCGGCAGCAAATACAGTTCTCTAAAGTATGACTGGAGTTGTTTTGACGGTACAGACTGGGATGAAAAAACTAAAGAACAGAAAAAAATGCTTTTTAATACCAAAGAGTGGGATGATTCTTTTGATGAAGATTTTTTAATGGGAGCCAATTTAGATTATCAAAACCAGGCAGTACGTGAGGATACTATTAACTGGGGTAAGTGGATAATTAATGAGATTGGTTTTGATGGTTTTCGTTTTGATGCCAGTAAACATGTAGATAATTCCATGATTTACGATTTTATAGAAGAAACAGACAGGTCATCAGATAAAGATTTATTTTACATTGGAGAAGCCTGGATTAATGAGGTTGACAGACTGGTGGATTATTTAGAGGCGATAGGCCATCCTAAATTAAATGTTTTTGATTTCCCGTTAAGAGAAAGATTTATTGAGCTAACGCATGGGAATTTAGATATGCGCTGGCTGGGCGAAAAAGGTCTGGTAAATCGGGAGGACTATAAGCACCGAGCTATAACTTTTATTGAAAACCATGATACAGAAAGAGATGCAGAAAGTGAATATGGTACAGAAGCTATTGCTCACCGTAAGTTTCAGGCATACTGCTATATTTTAATGCGAAAAGATGGAATTCCAAAAGTTTTCTGGAAAGATTATCATCATTTTGGTTTAAAAGAAGTTATTGATAAATTAATTTCAGCTCGCAAAAAATTTGCCTATGGTGAAGCTTTTGAAAGTGAATCAAATGATCAAAACACCTATTCTTATATTCGTACAGGGGATCAGGAACATCCTGGAAGTGGTCTGGTAATGATGATTACCAGACATGAAAATGGAGAAATTATAGAAAAGACTGTTAACTCCGGCAAAGCAGACACCGAATATTATGATTATACAGGGAATGTTGAGGAAAAGGTTAAAACTGATAGTGAAGCCAATGGTCAATTTAAAGTAAAAGGAACTGCTGAAAAAGGTTTTTCCGTCTGGGTAGAGGTAGGAAAATAAAAAATGCTAACAGCAGTCATCTTAGCAGCCGGAGAGGCAAATAGAATGGGAGAATTAAAACAGCTTCTAAACTGGGAAGTAGAGAATACTATTCTGGGCAAAACTGTTGACAATCTCCTGGCAGCAGAAATTGTGGACGAAGAAATTAAAATTGTTGTGGGAGCAGAAAAAGAGAAACTAAAGCGATATTTAAATCAAAAATACAGCTCTCAGTTAAAGCTGGGATTGCTTAAGATTGTAGAAAATGATGATTATCAGCAGGGAATGATGTCTTCAGTCAAAAAGGCTTTAGCTGAGCTGCCAGCAGGAAATCAATATCTACTTTTTACTCTTGCCGATAAACCATTTATCGGTCCGGAGATTTATAGAGCTTTTTTTGAAAGATTTTTGGAGCTAAATGTTCAAATTTTTCTGCCGGAATATCGTGGGCAGCCCGGACACCCCGTAATTATTAAAAATGAATTAAGAAAGACTGTACTTAAACTTGAAGGCCAGGCTGGACTGCGCAATTTGTTTGCAGAAATACCAGATAAGGTTTATCATTATCCAGCTGATTACAGAGAAATCATTATCGATCTTGATTACAAAAAGGAATATCGAAGATATAAAAAGAATAATTTTAGACTCAAAAGAAATGAAGATTGATCGGATTATTAAAAACTAGATTATAATTTAAAGAGAGGAGAAAAATGCGCTTAAATTATAAATTATGGCTGGAAGAAGAGCAAAGACTTTTTGGAGATGGTCCCTGTCAGATTTTAGAACTTGTTGATCGGCTGGGTTCATTAAGACAGGCTGCAGCTGAAATAAATATGTCCTACAGTCAGGCCTGGAAGTTAATTAAAAAACTGGAAAAGAGGCTCGGTTTTAAATTATTAGATAAAAAAGTTGGGGGCAGTAGTGGTGGAGGTTCTGAACTAACAGCTAAGGGCCGTGTTTTAACCGAGACCTTTTCTGAATTTAGAAAAGAAGCTATCAGCTGTCTTTCAGAACTGGAAAAGAAATATTTTGATCAGGAATTTATTGAGAAATTGAAAGATTAATTTTTTAAAGGGTAATTCCGTTTTGAGTAATCTTCTGGAAAAATAAAAAAATATTATCTGAATTAAAACAAATTTTGTGATATAATATAGTCGTTATATGAGGTTGAACATAACGAAAAAAGGAGTGGTTTGATGTTAAAAAGAAAAAAGAAAAAGAGTACTTTTAAGATTACAATATTAATTTTTGCTGTTAGCATCTTTTTGCTTTTAACTTCAACTTTAAGCGCAGAGGCTGACCGGAGTTTTACCGATATGATGGGTCGAGAAATAACTGTTCCTGACGAAGTTAACAGGGTTGTTACTACATATAAGTCGGCAACACAATTTGTGCTGGCTTTAAATGCTGGTGATAGTTTAGTTGGTGTTTCTGCTAAGACTGATAAACAGCCTTTATTTGTGAATTTAAAGCCAGAACTAAAAGATTTACCACAGGTTGGTTCTAAAAGAAATGGTATTAATTTAGAGACTACTTTAAGTGTAGAGCCTGATCTGGTAATTTTATATCCACATCGAGATGCAGTAGAAACTGCAGAAAAACTGGAAGAACAGGGAGTAACTGCACTGATTATCAACCCCGAAAGTCTGGAGCAAATTAGAGAAACTACAGAACTTTTGGGAAAAGTTTTAAATAAAGAAAAACAGGCAGAAGAGGTACTGGCTGCCTACAATAAAATAGATAATCTAACTAAAAAAACTGCTGAACTGTCAGATTCAGAAAAGAAAAAAATTTATTTTGCCAATTCGGAGTTCACAGATTCTGTAGGTTCAGAGATGATGCAGACTGCTCTGATCGAAAACGCTGGTGGTATTAATCCGGCAGCAGAATTGAAATCAGGTTTTATCACAGTTTCGGCAGAAAATATTTTGGATTGGAACCCTGAGCTGGTGATTGTTTCTCAGTATTTTAATGGTGACTTAGATAAGCTGGCAGAAGAAAATAAATATCAAAATATAAGTGCTTTTAAAAACAATGAGCTTTATCGAGTTCCTTCTAAATTAGAGCCCTGGGATTTTCCCTCTCCGTCAAGTTTTATTGCCCAACTCTGGCTGGCTCAAAAAGCCTATCCGGCCGAATATCAAGATTTGAATTACCAAAACGAGGTTAATCAATTTTATCAGAGTTTATATGGTAAAACATTTGAGGAACTGGGAGGAGAATTTTAGGAAATGGTCAGAATTACTGCTGCTGAGAAAATAATAATAAGTGGGCTGCTTTTAATTGCTCTAATTTTGATTTCACTGTTGATTGGAAATTATGAGCTTGGCTTTTCGGATTTAGGTCTGCTCTTATCAGACCTATTAAGAGGGGAAATGGAAGAACTATTCAGCAATCCTGACTGGTCTGTAGTTTATTATATTCGTCTGCCCAGAATCTTAACAGTGGTACTTGTGGGTTCTGCACTTTCAATAAGTGGAGCTGCCTACCAGAATATTTTTCGTAACCCTCTTGTTTCACCGGATATACTTGGTGTTTCAGCAGGAGCGGGATTGGGAGTAGCCTTGGGCTTACTCTACAGCAGTGGTTCAATACTTTATGTTTATTTAATTGCTTTTGTTACCGGGACAGCAGCAGTTGCCTTAACTTACTGGCTCAGTCAGCTTGCAGATGGAAAAAATACAATGTTTATGGTTCTGTCTGGAATAGTAGTTTCTTCGCTGGCCAATGCTTTAATTTCCCTTTTAAAATATCTGGCAGATCCGATGCAGAAACTGCCTGGTATAGTTTTTTATCTAATGGGAGGATTTTCCCGCAGCGGCTGGCAGGAGTTTTATTTACTTTTGCCGGTAGTGCTTATTTCTCTGACTGTAATTCTGTTTTTACGCTGGCAGCTTAATATCTTTTCGCTGGGAGAAAAGGAAGCAGCTGCTCTTGGAGTTGATACTGAAAAAATTAAGCTGATAGTGGTTATATTTTCGACAGTTATGGTAGCAGCAGCTACAGCCGCTGCCGGACAGGTGAGCTGGATTGGGCTGGTTATTCCACATATAGCAAGATTTATAGTTGGCAGCAAGTATAAATATTATCTGCCGGCTTCAGCACTGCTGGGAGGCTTGAGTCTGTTATTGATGGATAATCTGGCCCGAACCCTGGGTGGGGCAGAAATTCCAATTAGCATCATTACTGCCTTAATTGGAGCTCCATTTTTTGCTTATCTATTAATTACTAAAAAAGAGAGTGGGTGGAGTTAATGTTAAAAAGCAATAATCTATCTTTTTCTTATTCAGAGCAGAAAGTACTTAAAAATATTAACTTCCGGGCAGAAAAAGGAGAATTTATATCAATTCTGGGAGCAAATGGATCCGGAAAAACAACTTTTTTTCAGTGTATGCAGGGATTATTGACTCCTGATGCAGGAAAAATACTGCTTGATGGAGAAAATATAAATAAGCTGGCTAAAAAAGAAATAGCCCGTAAAATTGCTGTTGTGCCTCAGGAAAGTAAACATGTATTTGATTATCGGGTTCTGGATATGGTTTTAATGGGAATTAATCCCTGGCTTTCTTTTGTCGAGCAGCCGGGAGATGAAGACTATCAAAATGCAGAAGCAATTTTAGCAGAGCTGGAGATTCTGGAGTTGAAGAATAAAAGTTTTAATAAAATTTCCGGTGGAGAAAGACAGCTGGTTTTAATAGCCAGGGCATTGATGCAGAAAAGCAGTTATTTGTTTTTAGATGAACCAAACTCTCATCTGGATTTTAAAAATACTCATCTTATATTAAAGATTATGAGACAGCTCAGCAGCAGCCAGAAAACTGTGATAACCGCTCTGCATGATCCAAATTTGGCCTCTCAGTATTCAGATCGAGTTATTATTCTTAAATCAGGAAAAGTTATAGCTGCCGGCCCGGTTGATAAGGTTATGACAGCTGAAAATTTAAGTAGGGCCTATGAAATTGAGATCAAAAGGGAAAGTTCGGTCTTTTCGCTGGCTTTTCAGGGAAGTGAATTATTAAAAAAGAAGGCATAGAGTTCTATTAAAACTATTGCAGCATTATTTGATAATCATTTGCTTTATTTTAAAATCCTTAAGATGAAGGGATGTGGCAGTGATGGAAGATTTCTTCAAAAAAATTTTTAAAGAATTACAGGGCAGCAAAAAGATATTAACAGCAGTTATAACAGATATTGAAGGTCAGGAAATATCCCAGAATTTACTCGGCGAAATGTTTTTATTTGATGAAGAAGGAATAATTGAATTTTCTTCTGACCGGCTGGAAAATGAACTGGAAAAGTTTTTTCTAAATGCAGATTTAAAAAATCAGGTTCTGGCACTGGGAGAAGAGAAAAATACAGATTCTCAGCTTAAGGAAATTAATTTAGATCAGGATAATAAAGTGGAATTTTTTCTGGAACCTGTGGTTGATCAATCCCACTTAACAGTTTTTGGAGCAGGACATATTGCTGAGCCGCTGGTTAAAATCTGCAGTCTCTTAGATTTTAGAGTCACAGTTGTGGATGACCGGGAAGACTTTTTAAATTTTGATAGGTTTCCAACAGCAGATCAGCTCTTACTTTTGCCTTATAGTGAATATTTTGCCACTGCAGAAATTAGAGAAAACGATTATCTGGTAATTGTTACCAGAGGTCATCAGCATGACTATCAGGTTTTGAAAAATGTTATTAACTCTAAAGCAGGCTATATTGGAATGATCGGTAGTTCACGAAAAATAAAAACAGTTTATGATCAGTTGAGAAAAGATGGGATTAGTGAATCTAAACTGAGCGGAGTACATGCTCCGATTGGCATAGATATAGGTAGTGAAACACCGGCAGAAATTGCAGTGGCGATTGCAGCAGAGATAGTTGCTGTCAGGAGGGATAGGTAGTGCGAAAAGAGATTATAGAAAATATTATCAAATTAAAAAAAGATAATGTCAAACTTGCCAGAGCTTTTATTGTTCAGGCAAAAAGTTCTTCACCCCGCAATATCGGAACTGAGATGTTAATTACTGAAAATGGAGGGACTTTTAGCAGTATTGGTGGGGGACAGGATGAAAAGAAAGTTATAGAAAAAGCTGTGGATTTGATAAAACAGGACAAATCAGAGAAATTAAAACTTACTTTAACCCGGAAAGAGGCAGCAGAAATTGGCTGGGTCTGTGGAGGACAGATAGATATTTTTATTCAAATAATTGCCTGACATGCCAGCTGTGGGAGCGGGTTTAAAGTTGACAATCTTACTAAAGATTGATATAATTTGAGATATATCCATCTAAAGATTTTAAAGAAATGGATATTCAAGAAAATATTAATCTGGATGGAGGAAAAGTATGTATCCGAAAATTTTAATCACATCATTTAAAATTCCCACCGAAAAAATGGGTGAACAATACAAACTTGAAGGTGTCGAATTTTCTCTGGTAACTCAGGACTATTCTGAGGCATTAAGCATGGCAGGTGCTTTACCGATGATTATGCCCTATATTGAATCAAGAAGCGAAGATGAGCAGTATATTGGAGAATTTCTTGATGAGGTTGATGGGGTAGTTTTACCTGGAGGGAGTGATATTGACCCTGCTTTATATAATTCTTACCCTCAGAAATATCTGGGTAACATCTCACCAGAACGTGACCGCTGGGAACTTAAAGTTTTAAAAATGGCAATAGAAATGAAAAAACCAATTTTGGGGATTTGTCGTGGTTTTCAACTTTTAAATATCCTTTATGGAGGCTCACTAAAGGTTGATGTTTGTGGTAATAATGATGAGAGTAAGATACCGCATATGGCTTTGATGGTGCCTAAATATTATAAGACTCATAAAATTGAAATTAAAGAAGATACAAGACTGGCCAGAATTTTTGCTGGAGATGAGGTAGCGGTAAATTCCTATCATCATCAGGCAGTTGATAGGGTTGGAGAAGGCCTTAAGGTTTCTGCAGTTGCTCCAGATGGCTTTGTAGAAGGTATTGAAGATCCCAACTATCCTTATCTGGTTGGTGTGCAGTGGCATCCGGAGATGATGGCAGCCAGGGATCCAATTCAGTTAAAATTATTTAAGGACTTTGTGGATTTTGTTAATCAGGTTAGAAAAAATAATTAAAAAAACATGAGTATTTTAAGGAGGAAGTATTATGAAGGTTAAGTTTTTAGTTTTATTAATGGTTGTTTTATTTTTATTTTCAGTTTTTTCTGCAGTACAGGCACAGGAAACCGAAAGATTTGTAATGGGAATTGAGGATGAGGTCAGTAATCTTGATCCAGGTGAGACAACAATTTC
>JBKHFK010000022.1:0-13573 GCA_046540295.1 Halanaerobium sp. | reverse complement strand
AGCAGAGGAATTTCTCTATTGATATTTAATAATAAATAATAAGAATAGAATATCAGGAGGGATTTTTTTATGAAAAAACAGATTTTGCTTTTAATAATCTTAACAGTCTTTTTATGTATTGGAACCGCACAAATAGCGGCAGCAGAAAATAATATTGAAATGGGAATTAAACAGCTAAAAGGAGATACTCAGTATGAGATCTCCGGCGGTGAATGGGCAAGTGAGCTCATTTTTCCACTGGATAGTAAAATCATGGAAATAAAATACGAAAAAGAAGATTTTGCAATAGAGGGAAGAGATTTGTACTTTAAATATGGTCAGACTATTGCTGGTGATGATATAAGTGGTTTCGAGGATAGTGACTGGCTTAATGGTGATTCAGGCAGAGACATTTACAGTACAGGCAGTGTAGATCTCGATAGCAAAATATTTGATATTGGCTTAAAATATCATAATCAGATTGATGAGAGCAGGGCTAAGTGGGTTTTTGTTTTAGGATATCAGATAATTGAACATGATAGTGAAGTTCATTCTGCAGTTGGTCATTCTGGTGATTCTAATATTTTGATCAACAATGGTGAAACAGCTCTAATATACGAAAGTGAGTATAATATTCCATATATCGGTGCCGGTTATAATTTTAAATTCAGCAATCATTTTTCTCTATCCGGCAGCCTAAAATGGTCCCCTATTTCTCAAGTTGAAGATCAGGATGATCATGTTTTAAGAAATAAAGTTGCTAATTCTGAGGCTGACGGAAATACTTATATTCTTAATATAGTTAGTGATTATGAAATTAATAGGAGCTGGCAGGGCTATTTAGATGCTTCCTATAGCTATTCCGATCTGGATGGAACTCAGACTCAAGAATGGTATGGAGACGATCCAGCAACAGACTACGATGATACGGGAACAAGAGTTACTGATATTAATTATGAAAACAGACAGGAAGTGATTACTTTAGGATTTGGCTTTAAATATAAGTTTTGATTTAAACTATAAACCCCCTCAAGCAAGAGGGGGTTTAATAAGCCTTATAACAGCATTCGGTTAATAACTTCCAGATAGCCGCTGACCATTAAAATACCGAAAATAATTAAAAGTGTTCCTGTTAATTTATTTACTACCGGCAGATACTTATTAAAAGCTTTAAATTTCGGCAGCAGGTAGTCCATAAAAACTGCTGAAAGGAAAAAGGGTACTGATAAACCGATAGAGTAAAATAAAAGCAGAGTGCCGCCCTCCATGATATTGGCCCTGGTGCTGGCAGCAATCAGTATTGAACTTAAAATAGGACCAATACAGGGAGTCCAGCCCAGAGCCAGAACCAGACCCATTACAAAGGCTCTTAAATTACCCTGTAGATATTCCGGCAGTTTAAATTTTTTTTCTCGGTAAAAGTAATTGATCTCCAGGATACCGGTTAAGTGGAGACCAAAGATAATAATAATGATCCCCCCGATATTTGTTAAGAGATTCTGATTTCTGATCAAAAACCTGCCTAAAAATGTGGCAGAAAGTCCGAGTAAAATAAAAATAACAGTAAAGCCGGCAATAAAACTGAGTGAAGAAATAATTATTGAGATATTTTTATTTTTCTCTTTTGCCTTTGCATAATCTCCAACCAGATAGGAAAGATAGGTTGGAATTAAGGGTAAAATACAGGGAGAAAAGAAAGATAAAAGACCTGCTGAAAGTGCTGCAATAAAACCTATATCTGCTGTCATCTAACCACCTCTATTTATTTAGTATTAATTAAATTATATAATACTATATCCAAATAGACAAATATATTCAAATAAGAAATAAAGTTTTTCTGATCTGGATTATTAAGCCCGGATCTGTTATAATTAAAGTGTGTAATCATAAAAAGAAAGGAGGCAGGGAAAGATGAAGAAAATATTGATATTTACTGCCATTATTTTATTAATTTTTACATTTAGCATTTCTGCTCAGGAAGCAGAGACAGCTAATACTGATTCTGAAGCAGAAAATCTGGAAAGTCTTGACCTGTCTCAGGAAAAATCATTTTCCGATTCAGCCAGAGAAGAACTGCTGGGAATTGCTTCTCAGTATGAGAGTTCAACAGCTGTTGGAGATATTGAAATCGAAAATAACAGTTTTAACCTGACAGGTAATGGAAGTCAGCAAAATCCGGGGCTGCAGCTTTTATCTGATCTTAATTTTAATACAGATTATAACCAGCAGATTATTGATGACGAAATTATCAGCGAGACTCAGCTGCAGCTGGAATATACAATTAATTCTCGGGCTTTAATTAGAGCCGGTTACAGTCTTGCCAATCGAGAATGGTGGGAGCTGAATAGATTAAAGTCGGAGACAGCTTACTCAGGACTGGATCAAAACCTGACTGTTAATGAAGGGAACACTTTACCCGGCCAGAATAATTCTGAGAGGGTTTTTAGAGAGGAAAATGAAAGCAGACACAGTCTGGGACTTGCTTACCAGACCAGTGATAACTTCACATTATCTGCTGATTTCATTGAGAATAATGATTTTGAAACATTTAATAATAACAGTGATTTAAATGCAAACACCACAGTTTTTGGGCTGCAGTATGATGATCCAATGGGAACAATCAGGGCCAGTTATCAGGTAGATTTAAGTGATGAGCTGACTCAGAGAATAACCGGAGTTGAGCTTGATTTTAATAATCTGGCAACCTTCAGCGCCTCCTATAAACTGCTGGATCCAGAAAGCCTGGAGTCTGCTTTAAGAGCACAGACTGCCTGGGATTTAGGTCTCGGTGTTAATTTAAATGAAAATTATGGCTTAAATCTTGGTTATGAATTAATAGAAGATGATGAAAATGAAACTGACAGTGAAAGAAATATTAGAGCATCTTTCGAAATAAACTTTTAAAGATGCTGGGATAATTTGTGATTGAGTATAGAAAAATTAACAGTTAGAAATAGAATTATATATTCAGCTGCTTTTAGAAAAAAATCAGAGCTGTGGTTTTAAAATAGATTTAGCCTGCCGCCTGGCGGGTTTTTTCATATATTTTTAGGATAATTGGTGCATTAAATTTGTAAAGGAGCCGGTATCTTGCAGAATAAAGGCTGTATTTTTTTTAGAATAAATAAATATTTGGGATCTTTGGTTCTTTTTTTGGCTGTTCTTTTTTCTTTTTCTCTGCCTGCTGCAGCAGCAGACTATGTTGTAGATGGGGAGGAGATAACTTTTATGGAAGAATCAGGAATGGTGTTTTTTGAGGGCAGCCCTGTTTTTAAAACAGATGATTTTACAGTTAGGGCCGATCAATTTGAGCTCGACACCAGAAAAAAAGAATTTAAAGCTTTAAAAAATGTATTAATCGAATCAGATAAGGATGATCTCCGGGGAGAAAGTCTGGATTTTAATTATGATCTGGAGACTGGAAAGCTCTACGGAGCAGAGGGCAGTGTGGGTGAGATCTATTTTTCCGGTTCCCGGCTTGATGTTCTTTCAGCCTCACCGGTGGCAGGGGTTATGGAGTCGGCGGAATTTACCCCCTGCAGTCGGCCGGAGCCCCACTATCATTTTAAGGCCCGGGAGGTCAGAATCAATCCGAATAATACAATTACAATTCATCATATAGTACCCTATATAGCAAATATTCCTGTTTTTTATCTCCCCTATTACTCGGTTACCTATGATCCGGATGGTGAGGAAGGAGAAGAAGTGAGTGACAGTTTTCCGCTGCCCCGGCTTGGTTATGATGCTCAGCGCGGGCCAACAGTGGAGTTTTCCTATCCCTATCAGATTGGAGAAAAAAACAGCGGCAAAATTTATTACTGGCAGGCGGGCTCCGGAGAAGAGCGAGACGAGACCCGGGAATTTGTAAATACCCACCGCTTTACTGCTGATTTAAGTTTTAAAAACCGCTACTATTATCTTTATGACTATGACCTTGATGATGAAGTACTGGATGAAGAAGAGGAGACATTTAGATCTTCACTGTCTTATACACCGGGAAATCTGGATCTGGAAGCCGGAATAATTCGAGACCTGCTGCCGGCTGAGCCAGAGGACAAATATTTTTTTGATGCAGATTATAGCTTCAGCAGTGGTTTAAAGACCGGGCTCTATAAAGAATATGATCCTGATTTAAAAGAGGTTTCTAAAACTGTTCATACAGCTGATTATACCTTTGATACAGGGATTAAAGCTTCTTTAAGCAGAGAATATGACAGTGAGGAATTAATTAAAGAAAAATATAAGCTGAGCCACAATCAGACAGCGGTTAACTGGAATCTTAAATATGTTGAGGGAGAGGATTATAATTATTATCCCTACCTTAATCTTTCTTTTCCTGCTTTCTATTCTTTTAAGGCTTCAGTTGGAACCGGTCGAGTCGAAAACGGCGGAATTGAGTTAAATAAACAGCGGCTTAATTTAGATTATAATAACAGCTGGCAGCTTCCCGCCGGATTCAGCTATCATTTAAGGCACAATTATCGTCTTGATCATTACCAGAGTGGTTATGATCAAAATTACCACTTTTCAGCTTTAAATACGGGTCTCCGCTATCAGAAGCAGTTGAGCAAAAAATTTATGCTGCAGTCTGAGCTGTTCTACAGGCAGGATAGTGTTTATGGCGAAAGCCCACTGCCGGACGACAGAGAAGAAGAAGAGAGATTAATAGAGCCTTCACTTTCTCTTGAACTTAAGGGAGATTATCCTGATTCAGCCTGGTCAGTCGAGAGTGACGGGAGTTTTGACCTTGATACAGAGGAGTGGGAGGAAATAAATTTGCGCCTCCGCAAAAAGGAAGACTGTTTTGATATTTTTGTTGGTTATGAATTTATCGACCGGAGCATAAATTTCGGCCTTTCAATATAATAAGAAATTAATTTAAACCCTGTCTGATCAGCCGGCAGGGTTTTGAATATTTTTTCACAAAGATGCAGGAATTTTTCTTTTGACCGCGAAAGGAAAAGAAAAAGGGTGATTTTTGTGAAAAATAGTACAATATTTATAACTGCTCTTACCATTCTTGCTGGGGTTTTTTTAGTCCTGAGCGGACCCTTTGTTGGACCGGCTGCAGTGTGCGCTTATCAGCCAGAAATCAGCGGCAGTTTTGAAAGTGGAGATAAGCTTTATACTGATCCCGGAATTATTGAAGAAGATGAGGATGATACAGTTGATTATTATCAGTATGATAAGCAGTGGCTGCGCTACAGACAGCAGCTGGCAGTAGGAGAATATTATTATTTTAAAGTGCAGAGACAGCAGCGGATTTATGAGCACAGCCAGACATATGATAATTTAAACTTAGAGGCAGAAGGAAATTATACCTTCTATCTCAGTGAAAATCTGCGCAACAGATTTAAAATTTTACTGCGGGATAAGGATTATCTTGAGTCTGAAACAAAGGATTATCAGCTGGCCCGGCTGCAGTATACACTGCAGTATGACCTGAATCCAAAACATGATTATGAACTTATTTTTCAGAGACAGTGGACAGAATATCAGCTTAATCCCGAAAATGATTATCGCCTGAACCGGATATCTTTAAAATGGGGCTGGGATTTGAGTCAGAAGCTTGATCTTGATACAAAAATTCAGTTTGATCAGCAGTTAAACGAGCAGAATTCCGGCAGAACAGATAAAAGCGGCCGCAAAATTTCTCTCAACTTCAAATATAAACTCTAATTTTTCTTAATCCTTTAAAAACTTTATAAAAAAAATTATTTGTGATATAATATTTTCAATGAGTAGAATAAATAATTTAGATCGTTTATCAACAAAGGAGTTGATCAATTTTGAGTTATATGTCCGGATATCGAGACTGGCTTTTGAGTGACTATTTTGATGAAGAAACCAAAAAGGAACTGGAAGCCATTGAGGATGATGAAGCAGAAATTGAAGATCGTTTTTATAAAAACATTAATTTTGGTACAGGTGGTATGAGAGGCAAAATGGGAGCCGGTACAAATCGAATCAATAAATATGTGATCCGCAAAGCCACTCAGGGACTGGCCAATTATATAATTAACTACAGTGATGATGGTCAGGAAAAGGGTGTAGTTATTGCTTATGATTCCAGACATAATTCACCGAACTTTTCTCTGGAGGCAGCACTTGTACTGGCTGCAAATGGAATTAAAACATATCTTTTTACCGGGATGAGAGCTACCCCGGAGCTTTCTTATGCAGTTAGGGAATTAAATGCTATTGGGGGAATAGTGGTAACTGCAAGTCACAATCCAGCAGAATATAATGGTTATAAGGTTTACTGGGAAGATGGAGGTCAGGTAGTACCTGAACAGGCCAGAGATATTATTGCCGAAATTGAAGAGATAGATGATTTTTCTATTGTTAAGACCATGGATGAGATGGAGGCGGTAAATCAGGGCTTATTAAACTATATTGGAGCTGAGATTGATGAAAGTTATTTAAAAACTTTAATTGATATTTTACCTGATACAGATTTAGCAGCCGAGAAGGGCAGTGATTTATCAGTAGTTTATACTCCCCTGCACGGAACCGGGAGTACTGTTATACCAGAACTTTTAAGTCAGCTGGGTTTTTCTAATCTGCATGTTGTAGAAGAACAGGCAGATGGAGATTCTGATTTTTCGACTGTAGAAAGTCCCAACCCTGAAGACAGAGAAGCCTTTGATCTGGCTTTAAAACTGGCCGAGAAAAAGGATGCTGATCTGGTAATTGCAACTGATCCTGACTGTGATCGGATGGCACCGGTGGTCAGGGATGCTGAAGGCAATTATCAGTTCTTAAATGGTAATGAAACTGGAGTTTTATTTGCCGATTTTCTTTTAAGAGAGGCGAAAGCTGCAGCCAAACTGCCTGAAAACGGAGTAATTATTAAATCAATAGTCTCTACAGATATGGTTTTGGAGATTGCCGCTGATTATGGAGTAGAAGTGCTTGATGTACTGACAGGATTTAAATTTATTGGAGAGAAGATTACTGAGTTCGAAGCCTCAGGGGAAAAAGAATTTATTCTGGGCTTTGAAGAAAGCCTTGGTTATTTAATTGGCAAACATGCCCGTGATAAAGATGCAGCTGTGGCAGCCGGACTGGCAGCTGTAATGGCCCTAAAATATAAAGAAGAGGGAGTTAATCTGCTGGACCGCCTGGCAGAGTTGAGAGAAGAATATGGTTATTATCTTGAAGATCTGGAATCAATCCGTCTGGAGGGTAAAGAAGGACAGGAAGTTATTACTAAAACGATTGCCAGACTGAGGGAGGAAAGCCCGGCCGAGATTGCCGGCAGGCAGGTTAAAGTTGTTAAGGATTATAAATTATCTACTGTTAATTATCTGGAAGAAGAAAGAGAAGAAGAACTAAAACTACCGAAATCAAATGTACTTCAGTATTTACTGGAGGGTGATGCTAAACTGACCATTAGACCTTCCGGTACAGAGCCGAAACTTAAATTTTATTTTGCTGTTCGGGAAAAAGACCAGGCAGCAGCCGAAAAGGAGCTGGCAGAATTTAAAGAAAAGCTGATGGCTGAAGTTGAAGAAATTATGGACAGCTTTTAGTTTAAATCAGGGTTTATAGTTTCAATCATTAAAAAAATAGTTGACTGATTAAAAAATTAAAAGGGAGGCTCTGCCTCCCTTTGCTGTATTAGTGAGTTTTCTCTTAGAATAGAGGTGTTTTAATGAAAAAATATTTTTTGATTTCTATTTTAGTTATTATTTTCACTACCTTTTTTGCCGGTCTCAGCTTCGCGGCAGCAGAAACAGCAGAGGCTGATGCTTTAGATGAAGATCAGAAGCTGACAGAGATTGAATATGATGGAGAAACTTATCTGGTGGAAAACTATCAGAATTTTACAGGGCGCTTAAAAGAGAAGGAGGAGCCTGTTGTTGGCCTGGCTTTTTCGGGTGGAGGAGCAAGAGCAATAAGCAATCTCGGAATTTTAAAGGCTTTATTGGAAAATGATATTCCGGTTGATTTAATGACTGGAACCAGTATGGGTTCAATTATTGCTGCTTTATACGGCAGCGGGCTTTCGGTAACTCAGATAGAAGAAATTGTTACAGATACTCCCTTTGCCCGCCTTTTTAATTTTGGGGGAGGGGCACTGCTGAACAGCAGAAAAGTTAATAACTTTATTGAAGAAGTAGCCCGCGAAAAAAGACTGGAGGAATTTGCTATTCCCACCGCTCAGCTCAGCTTTGATCTGGCTCAGGGCAAAAAATATCTGGCAACAGAGGGCAGAATATCCGAGGTTCTGCAGGCTGCTTATTCTATACCAGGTTATTTTCCCATTCATTCTCAGCAGGATCACTACTTTATGGATGCTGGAATACTGGAGCAGACTCCTGCTAAATCGGCTGCACTGCTGGGGGCAGATTATGTTATTGCAACCCACACTCCTGAGGCAGAAGGAGTATATGATTACGGCAATCCCTTTCAGTCAGCGACTCGTTTTATAGAAATTATTCAGAATCAGTATTCAGGTCAGATACTGGACCGCTATGCCGATTTTATTATTCCAGCTGATGTGGGAAATTACACCTTTATGGATTTCAATTATGCCAGCAGGTTAGTGGAAATTGGATATGAAGAAACAATGGAAAAAATGCCTGAACTTAAAGCAGAACTGGAGAAAGAAGGTATTTCTCTGCGCCAGCCCGAAAAACGGGAAAGCTATGATCTTGATAAAATCCTGCGGGATTTGGAATTTGATCGTCTAATTGTAGAAGAAAGTGGAATCAGCCCCCTGGTTTATTATGGGCGCGACTTTTCTCCCTTTAGCCAGGATTTGATCCGGAGTCCGCTGGATAATTTTCAGGCAGGAATTGAAATTTATCACAATAATAAGCGTCTTTCTTTTCTGGGATCTGACAGCTGGGAGGATGCCTATACAGCTGCTTTAAGAATTAAAAAGTTAACAGACAGCCTTGACCTCACTTTAAAATACAGAAATGATTACGATTCGGCTGCGGAAGATGATTATGAAGCCGAACTCAAATATTTTGGCAGACGCTTTAATCTGTCAGGAGGGTTAGGCAGACGTCAGGATAATCAATATCTGCTCTTAGGCAATGACTTCCGCTATCTGGGTGATAATCTGCAGTGGCAGTCTGAAAATGATATTTTTATTGGTCTTGAGCAGGGTGATTTTGATACTTTAAGTTCCCAGGTGGTAAATTATGATTTTGCTCAGGCCTGGAGTATTGGAACAAAAGTAGTCTATAACAGTACTGATTTTGTAGATTCTCCTCTGATTTACAGGGGCCAGAAGCTGGCTGATCAAACTGAACTGCAGGCTTCGATAAATTTTAATTATAATTATAATCTGCAGCTGCCCTTAGAACTTTTAAACTTTCTGCAGCTGACTGATATTGGAGGATATTTATTTGCGGACTACTACAGTGATCGGCAGCTGGGAAAAGAAGGCCTGGCTGTAGGACCTGCTTTTAATTCCCGCCTTTATTTGCTTGGTCTTAAGCCAATAGAGGTGGATCTATTTGCAGCCCATGATTTTGAAATTAAAGATCAGCGTTATGGTCTGCAGCTGTCCTACAGTTTTTAACATTTAGCAGATTTAATGTTATAATATTAATGATAGATAGTATGATAAAAGTAAAGCTTAAATAATTAAATTTAAGCTAAAGAAAATTTTGGGGAGTGGTAAAATGAAAATCAAAAAAGCGGTAATTCCAGCAGCTGGCTGGGGGACCAGGTTATTACCTGCAACTAAGGCCCAGCCAAAAGAGATGCTGCCGATTGTAGATAAGCCAGCTATTCAGTATATTGTCGAGGAGGCTGTTGCAGCAGGAATTGAGGATATTTTAATCATTACCTCTAAAGACAAGCAGAGTATTGAAGATCATTTTGATAAATCTCAGGCTCTGGAGGCTGCTCTAAAAGAACAGGGTAAAACTGAACTTTTAGAGATGGTCGAAGATCTTTCTGAGATGATCACCATTCATTCTGTCAGGCAGAAGGAGCAGAAGGGGCTGGGCCATGCAATATACTGTGCTCGAACTTTTGTCGGTGATGATCCCTTTGCAGTTTTACTGGGTGATGATATAATTCATTCTAAAAAACCTGTAATTCAGCAGATGATGGAGGTTTACGAAGAAAAAGAAACTGCAGTTTTAGGCTGTAAGACGGTGGCCGAAAAAGATGTCAGCAAATATGGGATTGTTGATTACAGCAGAAAAGAGGGCGATGTTTACAGGGTCGATGATATGATAGAAAAACCTTCACTTAAAGAAGCGCCATCCAATCTTGCAATTTTAGGCCGCTATATTATTACACCTGATATTTTTAATATATTAGAAAATACTCCCCCGGGTAAGGGTGGGGAAATCCAGCTGACTGATGCTTTAAAGTCTCTGCTTGTCAAAAGAGTAGTTTATGGTTATGATTTTGAGGGAAAGCGCTATGATGTCGGCAATAAAATGGGTTATTTAAAAACTACAGTCGAGCTGGCACTGGCCAGAGAGGATCTGGGCCCTGAATTTAGAGAATATTTAAAAGAACTGACTGCTGATTTTTAGCCTTCAGCAGCGGCTGAAATCAGGATTAGAATTTAAAAAATTGGCTGAGCTTTTGCTGATCAAAATCAGGACCCAGCAGGGATTTTAATTCTCCCTTATTTTCCGGTTTTTCGAGTATCAGTCGGGAGGCTCTTTTGCTTCCAATACCCGGTATTGCTTCCAGCTCTTTTTTGCTGTAGTGGCTGAACTTTTGGGGCCATTTAAGGGCTGTAATTGAGCGGTAACCGTGATCAACAACCTTTACTTTTTTAAAATAATCATCTTTCTGGTCAATAACCGCTGTTAGAATCGGATAGGTTCCCAGCTGTCGGCAGTAGTTGAGGCTGCCTTTTTTCTTTTCTGAGTAGAGATCACTTAAAATAACACCTGCAGGAAAAACTTTCTTCAGCATCTGCTGGTTGATTTCCCGGTTGATTTTCTGCTTGTATTTTTTAAATTCGCCCTGAGAGTATTTGACTTCAGGATAACTGCCCAGGCGGACAACCTGTCTGATATTGATTCTTCTGAGCATTAAATCTTGAGCAAGTAATTTTTTTAAAAACTCAAAATTGTAATCCAGGGTTTTTCTACTTTCACCAATTAAACCGTGGAGAAAGTTGAGTCCAGGCAGCAGTTTAGGGATTCCCTTTTCTCTTCTGCCGCCGATTTCGTTCATTAACTTGATGGCAAAGTAGTTATCTTCACTGCTGCTGTCTATATTATTTTTCTTTAAAACCTCCGGATCAGCTGATTCAAGACCAAAAGCAGCTGTATCACCGGCAGTATTGTATCTGCTGATGGTCTCTATAATTTGAGCTGCCTGCTCCGGGTGCCTTGCTATTTCGGCTGGATTCATATTATCCATATGCAGGACTTTAAGTTCTGGATCAGCCCTGCGGATTCCCTGATAGAGATCTTTGATCAGAGGAGGATTTAAAATAAAACTGCTGTTTTTAAGCCGGGCTCCATAAAGCAGAAGATCAGTCTGACTGCCCAGCCGGTAGTGGTGGATTCCGGCTGCAGCAAGAGCCTCAACTTCAGCTGCTATTTTTTCCGGCTGGCGGCTGTAGCTGACTTTTTTTAAACGCTCACTGCAGAAAGCGCAGTGGCTCAGCCGGGGACAGCCCCTAAAAGTTTCTAATTCGGCAATTATTTTTGGATAACTGGGGTGCTTTTTAGTAAGCCGGGCACCACTTATGGCAAATCTGTTGATATAATCTTCAATTTCTGCCGGCGGAATTTCTACTTCTTTTAATCTTTTAAAAATATCAACTGCAGCAATTTCTGCTGCTAAAATATCAAAATCAGCTTTAAATTTGGCCTGCATCGTATCAATTAAAGTTATTGGACCACCCAGGACTTTGGTTGGATAAAAAAGCTTTTGACCAATCTCTTTGATTTCAACTGCTGCTGCCGGCTGACCACCGAGATAATGTCCGGGGACTGTGGTTCCAGCAATCATAATTACTATATCCTGAGCTTCCATTTTCTGCAGCTGACTGTCTTTATTTTCTCTCAGGCTGTCAATTGTTAAATAATTTAAATTGTCTTCACTTATTCCTGCTTCTAAAAGTGCACCCCAGAGATAACGAACATGGGGAGAAATATAAGGTGGAACACCGAGACAGGATGGTTCATCTAAATATCCATCTATAACTGTAATTTTTAATTGAGAGTTCTGCATAATTATTTCCTTTCCTGGTCTGTAATTTGCTGTTTTAAGTTCTTAAAAAAAAGAACTAAAGAGAGCATTTTGCCGCCGCACAAGATAGTTTTTATAAACAATTTATCAGTTCTGGTGTTTTTATTATAACATAAAGCTTATTTATTAGAAAAAATAGCATAATAATTCGAAATTCAAAGCAGGATTTAGGGCTTTGAGATTAAATATATATAAGTAGGGAAAAGATATTACCTTATGATCTACAGCGAGAAGTATTAACTCGATTATAATAAATGGAGATGAAAATTGTGATTAAATTGAATTCATTTGCTTTAAAAATTTTTAGTTTTGTCTTATTATTTCTTATTATAGCAGCAGTACCGGTTTCGGCTGAGTATTATCAGTCAGGTCTGGTTGATTTTATTCAGGGTAAACATCAGATAACTGTCCCTATTTTTTCTCCAGCAGGCGAAATAAGTTTAAGTTCTGAAAAAGAAGCAGTTTTAATGGCTTCAGGTTCTGAGGATTTTAAGCTGGAAAAGGGCAAGAAATATTCTGTAACTCAGGGAGATGTAAAAGCTAAAAAGCCAGAAATAAAAAGCGGCTGGGGAGTTCAGATTATGGCCAGCTCTTCTGAAGAAAGTGCCCTCCAGTTTAAAAATCAGGTTAAAATTGATTTTGAAGAACAGGTAATAGTTAAAAAAGAGGGAGAACTCTATAAAGTCCTGGCAGGAGCTTTTCCTGAACGAGAAAAGGCAGAAGAATTTCAGCAGCGCCTGCAGCAGGTGGATTATAATGGCTGGGTTAGAGAAATTGAGCTCCAGAATGGAGAAACTGCGCCTGAAGAAAAAGAAGTTAAAAATGTGGTAACTGCTCAGTCTGATAATCAGGAAATTGGTGAGGGGCTCAATCTTTATGATGCTGATGGTCAAAAAATCAGAGAGGCTCATGTCTTCAAAATAAAGGGTCAGTTTGAGGTTAATGACAGAAAGATGGAGGGCGAATTTCAATTTGGTCCCATCGGTAATTCGGTTTTATTTAGTTATAAAACTGATTTAGAGGAGATGACTGCTTACCTGCTGCAGAATTCATTTGATGAAGAAGCTCCTTCTGAAGCTCTAAAAGCCCAGGCTGTACTCTACAGAACTTCTCTACTCTATGAGCTGGAAAATCAGGGAGCCCGTCTGGAAAACATCAATGATCTGGATTTTGGCAGCCTGAAACCTATTTTTAAAGAAGCAGCAGCAGCAACCAAAAATCAGGTTCTAGTTAGAAATGAAGAGTTTTATTATAACAGTGATTCTTCTTTAAAAGGACTTAACAAACCGCGAGTTGGAATTATTCCGCTGTCTGAGGCTGATTATGATTATCAGGAGATAATTAACTATTACTATGAGCGGGCAGAAATGGCAGATCTGACTGAACTTTTAGACAGTGA
>JBKHFK010000021.1:0-14067 GCA_046540295.1 Halanaerobium sp. | reverse complement strand
GGTTGTAAAAAACGGTCCCCGATTAATATCTCTTAAAAATACTGCAAAAGATAATCCCCCACCTGTATAAATCACTGCAAAGAGCTGATAACTAATGTTTTCAATAAATTTTTCTTCCTGATAATTATATAAATTATAAAGATAAAGTGAAACAATAATGATAAAAAATATAATTCCAGCCGGTAGATAATTAAAATTATTGGAAGTAAGATAAACATTAAAAACAAGTAAAACTGCAGAGATCGTAATGATTGTAATTAATAACTTAGAATCAATTTTAAGCATGCGAGTGTATTCTCTAACGGCCAGGGCAACAATAATACTAACGGTTAAAAAAAAGGGCAGTGATCCTGAAAAAACCAAAAATATTAATAATAAAATACCTATAATTGCACTAATAATTCTTTTTTTAAGCATTGACATCACCATCTTTTAAGCCGCCAAATCTTCTATCCCGCTTTTTGAAATCCTCTATTGCTTCCATTAAATCTTCTCTCGAAAAATCAGGCCAGAACTTATCAGTAAAATATAATTCAGCATAGGCAGACTGCCAGAGAAGAAAATTACTCAAACGCAGGTCTCCCCCGGTTCTTATCAGTAGTTCTATATTCTGCAGTTCAGTATTATATAAATAACTGCCAAAATCATTTTCAGCAAAATTTTCTAAATCAATTTCCTGATTCTGATAGGCCTCAGCAATTTTTTTGGCTGCATCTATTATTTCTGCTCTTCCACCATAATTAAAAGCTGTATTTAAAGTTAAATTGTTATTTTCAGCAGATCTATTTTCGATATTATCAAATTGGTCAATTAAATTTTGAGAAAGATTTTTCCTTCTGCCGAGAAATTTTACTCTGACCCCTTCTTTTAAAAGTTCATCAAGCTCATTATGTATCGTTCTGTCCATGAGGGTCAAAAGAAAATCCACCTCTGTTTTTGGCCTCTTCCAGTTCTCTGTAGAAAAAGCATATACAGTTAGAGATTCCACTTTCAGTTTTGCTGCAGCTTTTACTATTTTTTTTAAGGTTTTAACACCCTCTTTATGGCCGTAACTTCTGCTCTTATTTCTCTGTTCTGCCCAGCGGCCATTACCATCCATAATTATTGCAATGTTTTTGGGAATATTCATTAAATCATCCCTTCCAATTAATTAATTACCCCCTTAAAAAGGGGGTATAAATTAGCTGTTATATTGAAAAGACCAGGTTATAAGGTAAAAATCATTTTCTTTTTCAATTTTAAGAACTCTTTTTAACCCTTTATTTTTAAGTTTATTTTCATAATGAGTCGGAGGTTTAATCTGTTTCAGTTTATAATTAAACTGATTTTCTTCCATAAAATTTACTGCCTGTTTAAGTGGGGAAGCTAAAAATTTTTCAAATTTCATTTTAAACTTCCATTATCTCTTCTTCTTTTTTCTCGACTATGTTATCCAGTTTGCCTATATATTCATCAGTTAATTCCTGAACATTATCCAGTCCGCGGTGCATATTGTCTTCAGAAATTTCGCCTTCATCTTCCAGCATTTCAAGCTCTTCATTGGCATCTCTTCTGATAGCTCTGATTGCTATTCTGCCCTTTTCGGCTTTTTCATGCAGAATTTTAACCAGTTCTTTTCTTCTTTCCTCAGTCAATTGAGGAATATTAATTCTAATAACACTGCCATCATTGCTGGGATTTAAACCAAGATTTTCCTGCATTATTGCTTTTTCTATTGCCTCAATATTATTTTTATCCCAGGGCTCAATTACTATCTGTCTTGCCTCAGGTGCAAAAACCTTTGCCATCTGCTGAATGGGAGTGGCTACTCCATAGTTATTTGCCTTAATATTTTCCACCAGTGAAGGTCTAGCTCTCCCGGTTCGGATAGTATTTAAATCTTCTTTTGTTTTATCAAGGGTTTTTTCCATTTTCTTTTCTGTTTCTTTCATTACTTCTCTAAACATAATTTGTCCTCCTCAATCTAATTATTAACTAACAGAAGTACCTATGTTTTCACCAAGTAAGACCCGCTTAATATTGCCCTCTTTTTTTACTGCAAAAACTTTTAAAGGTATCTTATTATCCATACAGAGAGAAACAGCTGTGAAGTCCATTACTCTCAGGGAATTGTTTAATAAATCAATATAAGATAAAGTTTCGTGTTTTTGAGCATCCTCATTTACAGACGGGTCAGAATCATAAATTCCATCAACATTTTTAGCCATCAATATCGCATCTGCAGAAATTTCAGCAGCTCTTAAGGCAGCAGTAGTATCAGTTGAGAAGAATGGGTTACCTGTACCGGCAGCAAAGATAACCACTCTGCCCTTTTCCAGATGCCTTATTGCTCTGCGGCGAATATATGGTTCTGCAATCTGGCGCATCTCAATTGCAGACTGAACACGGGTTTCGATATCAAACTTTTCGATAGCATCCTGTAAAGCAAGAGCATTAATTACAGTTGCCAGCATTCCCATGTAATCAGCTGTGCCGCGATCCATTCCCTTGGCACTGCCAGCAATACCTCTAAAGATATTACCTCCCCCAACAACAACTGCCATTTCGACATTTGTGGTTTTAACAACATCACTGATTTCAGCTGCAATTTTTTTAATCATTTCGGGATCAATTCCAAAACCATTATTCCCGGCAAGAGCCTCCCCACTAATTTTAAGCAGTATTCTCGAATAAACTGGTTTTTCTGTCATTATATAATTAACCTCCATTAAATATTATTCTTCAATTTTAAGCTAATTCCTTTTTTATAAGCAAATTTACTTAAAAAAAGAGAACACTTTCTCTAAGTGCTCTCCTTTTTTAATTATTATTGATTTTTTGTCACAGCAGCAACTTCAGCAGCAAAATCTTCTTCTTTCTTTTCAATACCTTCACCAATTTCAAAACGTGTAAACTGTTTAACTTCCATATCATTTTCTGCCAGTATTTCGGCAACAGTTTGATCATCATCTCTAACAAATGGCTGCTCTAAAAGACAAACCTGGGTATAATATTTATTAATCTTACCTTCTACAATCTGATCAATAATGTGTTCAGGCTTACCTTCATTTAACATCTGCTCTTTATAAATCTTCTTTTCTTTTTCGATAGATTCCTGGTCAACAGAATCACGATCTAAAAATTCTGGATTGATTGCCGCAATATGCATTGCAATATCTTTAGCAGTCTGAGCTTTTTCCTCAGTAAATTCGTTGGCAAACTCAACTAATACACCAATTTTTCCGCCCATGTGGATATAACCAAATAAATAGCCATCTGTCTCAACTCTTTTAAATCTTCTTAAATTGATATTTTCACCAATATTAGCAATTGCTGCCTTAATAACATCACTAACTGTATCATTTTCATCTTTAAACCAGACTTCATTTTCAACAGCTTCTACCTCTTCTGCCTCACTCTGCATTAAATGTTCAGAGATATCAGAAACAAGAGCCTGGAAATTATCATTTTTAGCAACAAAATCAGTCTCAGAGTTAACTTCAACCAGTACACCTTTTTTACGATCATCACTTATATTTAAGCTTACTAAACCCTCAGCAGCAACTCTGCCTGCCTTTTTAGCGGCTGCTGCCATTCCTTTTTCTCTTAAAAACTCAACAGCTGCTTCAATATCGCCGTCAACCTTGTTAAGAGCCTTTTTGCAGTCTAATACACCTGCACCGGTACGGGAACGAAGCTCTTTTATATCTTTCATTGTAACTCCCATTTATTAAAACCTCCTATAGTTAAATTATGCTAGAAAAAAAGCGCTGCAAAGCATAAAACTTTACCAGCGCTTTTATTAATTCTTAATTATTCAGCAGTATTTTCTTCAGCTTCAGCTTCCTGTTCTTCTTTAACTTCAGCTTCCTGTTTACCCTGCTTTCCAGCAAGTACTGCATCAGAAATAACACTGGTAATCAATTTGACAGCTCTAATAGCATCATCATTACCAGGAATGACATAATCTATCAGATCTGGATCACAGTTTGTATCTAAAATTGATACAATTGGGATATCCAGTTTTCTTGCTTCAGAAACTGCAATATCTTCTTTTCTTGCATCTGTGATAAAGATTACATCTGGTAAACCATTCATATCTCTAATTCCACCGAGGAATCTCTCAAGCTTATCGTGTTCTTTGTTTAACTCGATAACCTCTTTTTTAGGAAGAACTTCAAAAATACCCTCTTCTTCCATCTGCTCGATTTCTTCTAAACGGTCAATCCGCTTTTTGATGGTATTATAATTTGTTAACATACCACCCAACCAGCGCTGATTGACATAAGGCATTCCGCATTTTTCAGCTTCTTTTTTAACAGTTTCCTGTGCCTGACGTTTAGTTCCAACAAACAGTACATCTTTTCCTTGAGCAGCCTGTTCTTTAACAAAGTTATAAGCTTTATCAATTAACTTAACTGTCTGCTGCAGGTCAATGATATAAATCCCATTTCTTTCGGTGAAAATATATGGTTTCATCTTTGGGTTCCATCTCTTAGTCTGATGACCAAAATGAACACCCGATTCGAGGAGTTGTTTCATGTTTACAACTGACATAACTCCTGCACCTCCTTTCTGGTTTTAGCCTCCGACAGCATCAACTCTAAACACAACTGTATTAAATACAGCACCAGCATTTAGATCAACTGTCGTGTGTATTTTGCCACAAAAAAGTATACCATAGACTTGATCTTTAATCAAGCTTTTTGGCAAAAATAATTTTTCCTGACAGTTAAAAGGCTCCTCATTTAATGAGAGGAGCCAGCAAAATCAAATAAATTAAACACTTATCCCTTTAATTTTTCCAATTCAGGTAATAAATTGTCATTGAGAACTTTAATATAAGTCCCCTTCATTCCTAAGGAACGGGATTCAATTACACCAGCACTTTCAAATTTACGCAGTGCATTAACAATTACAGATCTTGTAATTCCCACTCTATCTGCAACTTTACTGGCTACTAATAATCCTTCATCCCCATCCAGCTCTTCAAAAATATGTTCAATTGCTTCTAATTCAGAATAGGATAAGGTATCAATCGCAATCTGAACTGCAGCTTTTTTGCGAGCTTCTTTTTCAACTCTTTCGCTGCGGGCACGTAAAATTTCCATTCCCACAACTGAAGCACCATACTCAGCTAAAACTAAATCTTCATCATCAAAGGCAGAGCCATAGCGGGCTAAAACTAAAGTCCCCAGTCTATCTCCACCACCAATAACCGGCACAATGGTGGTTAACTTATCCTCAAACAGACAGTCCTCACCTTCAGCAAAAACACACTTACCATCTTTTTGCTCAATATTTGACTTGGTTTCTCTTATTCTCAGAAGATCTTTATTATATTCTTCAGGAAATTCACCGTGATCAATTACTTTTTCTTCCATAATATCACATTCAAAGTCATCAAGCAGACTGTAACCTAAAATCTTTCCTTTTTTACTTGTTACATATACATTACACTTTACAGCTTCTTTTAAAACATAAGCCATATCTGAAAAATCGACTGCATTACCACCTGTTCTCTGTAATAAACGGTTAATCTTTCTACTTTTTTCTAATAAACTACCCATTTTAAATCTCCTCCATTTTCGGTTTTTAAATTATAGAATATATTTACTTAAATCTTTATTTGCAACAACATCTTTCAATTTATCATTAACATAACCTACATCAATTTCAAATTCTTTCTGTTCTAAAGTAGGTGCCTCATAAGAAAGATCCTCCAATAATTTTTCCATAATTGTATGCAATCTTCTGGCACCAATATTTTCTGTTTCTTCGTTGATATCATAAGCAAAACCTGCAATCTCTTCAATAGCTTCCTGACTGAAGTTAATTGTGATACCTTCAGTTTCTAATAATGCCTTATACTGTTTGACCAGAGAGTTCTGCGGCAATAACAGTATATCTTTAAAATTATCCCGGCTGAGGCTGTCCAGATTAACCCTCAAAGGAAATCTACCCTGAAGTTCTGGTATCAGATCAGCAGGGGAGGAAACGTGAAAAGCACCGGCAGCAATAAAGAGAATATGATCGGTCTTAATTGATCCATATTTAGTGCTTACAGTTGAACCCTCAACAATTGGTAAAATATCTCTCTGAACTCCCTGTCTTGAAACTTCAGGTCCTGATCCAGATTCTTTACCTGCAATTTTATCAATTTCGTCTAAAAAGATAATTCCATCTTCTTCAACTTTTTCTCTTGCCTCAGACTTAACCTGTTCCATATCGATTAATTTTTGAGCTTCTTCTTCTTTAAGCATTTCTTTTGCCTGAGCAACAGTAACTTTTTTCTTCTGTTTTTTATTTGGAAAAATATTTCCCAGCATATCCTGAAAATTAATTCCCATCTGCTCTACACCTGAATCAGAAAAAACTTCCATCATCTGGGAATTGCTCTCTTCCACTTCAATTTCTATTTTCTGATCATCAAGTTTACCTTCTTTAATCTTTTTAAACATTCTTTTTCTTCGGGCGGCAACTCGATCATCAGTATCAGATTTATTAGTATTAATATCATCAACTAAATTTGAATAATAATCATCTTTTGAATCTGATTTAGCAGGAAACATATTATTTACTATTCTCTGAATCGCCTGATTTTCTGCTTCTTTTTCTACTTCTTCCATCTTATCTTCTTTTACCATTCTGATCGCTGATGCCGTTAAATCTCTGATCATTGACTCCACATCACGACCAACATAACCTACTTCGGTAAATTTAGTTACCTCAATTTTAATAAAAGGAGCTCTGGCGATTTTTGCAAGCCTGCGGGCAATCTCAGTTTTACCAACACCAGTGGGTCCAATCATCAAAATATTTTTCGGTATAATTTCGTCTTTCATCTCATCATTAACCATTTTTCTTCGGTATCTATTTCTTAAGGCAATGGCTACTGATTTTTTAGCCTTGTCCTGTCCAATTATATATTTATCAAGTTCAGCAACAATTTCTTGTGGTGTTAATTGATTATTCACCTGCTTCAGACTCACCTCCATTTAACTCCTCTAAAGTAATATTTTCATTGGTATAAATACAAATAGAAGCCGCTATTTTAAGTGCTTCACTGGCGATATCCCCGGCATTCAGGTCCTGGCTGTGTTCCGATAGTGCTGTTGCAGCCGCACGTGCATAAGGGCCACCAGAACCAATAGCAGTAATTCTGCCATCAGGTTCAATCACATCACCATTACCCGAAATAATAAGGATTTCATCCAGATTTGCAACAATTAGCAAAGCTTCAAGTTTTCGTAAAATTTTATCTGTCCGCCATTCCTTAGCCAGCTCAACAGCTGCCCTCTGCAGACTCCCATGATATTCTTCCAGTTTACCCTCGAATTTTTCAAAAAGAGTAAAAGCATCTGCAGATGTACCGGCAAATCCAGCTAAAATTTCACCATTATATAATCTTCTGACTTTTCTGGCTGTACTCTTCATAACTGTATTGCCCAGAGTTACCTGACCATCTCCAGCTAAAGCCATACAACCATTATGTTTCACAGCAACTATAGTAGTTGCCTCAAAATCTGTAATTGACAATTTAGAACCTCCTTTACTTATAATCTTATATTTTTTAAATTGTCACATGATTCAAAATATTTTAATCTATTTTGTTTATATTAACATGAAAAGATAAAAAAAGTCAAGCTGACGCTATAAATTTCACGATATTTTAACCATTTTTTAATCTTTTTAGACCCCCAGCGTTAATTTTTATTAGTTATAATTATTATTGTAAACGCTTTCGGATTCTGGGTTTTAAAAACTTTCTCCAGAAACTAACTTTAAATCTGGAGAAAGCCTGAATTAATCTCTAATCAGCTTTTTCTGTATGCCCACATTCTTTGTTTGTACATTTATAATGTTTTCCTTTAGCTTTAGTAGTTTTTTCTACCATCAGGCTGCCGCATTCAGGACAGGGTTTTTTGACCGGTTTATTCCAGCTCATAAAGTTGCAGTCAGGATAATTACTGCAGCCATAAAAGGTTCTTCCTTTTTTAGAAGTCCTTTCTATAATTTCTCCATCCTCACATTCAGGACAGTCAACTCCAGTTTTGATCAAATATGGTTTAGTATTCTTACATTCAGGATAGCTGGAGCAGGCCAGAAACTTACCATAGCGCCCGTATTTTACAACCATTGGGCTGCCGCATTTTTCACAGACTTCATCTGTTTTTTCAACTATTTGAATACTTTCCATGTTTTCCCTTGCGTTTTCAAGTCTTTCAAAAAATGGTTCATAAAAATCTCTCAGGATTTTTTTCCAGTCTTCATTTCCTTTTTCTATCTCATCTAGCCTTTTTTCCAGTTCAGCAGTAAATTCAACATCAGTTACATCAGGAAAGTACTCGGTTAATAATTCAGTCACTGTTTCTCCGAGTTCTGTTGGTTTAAAATACCTTCCCTCTTTTTCAACATAATCTCTAGATTCGATAGTAGAAAGTGTTGGTGCATAGGTGCTTGGACGCCCTATCCCCTCTTCTTCCAGAGTTTTTACCAGTGTAGCCTCCGAATATCTTGGAGGTGGAGTGGTAAAATGCTGTTCCGGATTTGTTTTTTCCAGACTATAAAGATCGCCTTCATTTAAAACCGGAAGATCAATATCATCTTCTTTTTCTTTACCGGTTAAAATTAAATGACCAGGGAATAGAAGCCGGGATCCACTGACCCTAAATTTATATTTAGAAGCAGTTTTGAATTGAGCTGAAATACTCTCATAAAGAGCCGGACTCATCTGACTGGCAACAAATCTCTTCCAGATTAAATCATATAATTTAAATTGATCCCTGGATAAATGCTTTTTCATTTTCTCAGGTGTGCGCTGAGTATCAGTCGGCCTGATTGCCTCGTGTGCATCCTGAGCCTTAGAATTTTTCTTTGATTTTCTTTTTGAACTTTTTAAAAACTTATCTCCAAACTTATTTAAAATATAATCCTTAGCCCCATTTTTTGCTTCATTAGAAAGTCTGGTGCTGTCTGTTCTGATATAAGAAATCAGACCAACTGTACCCGAACTACCAATATCTATACCTTCATAGAGCTGCTGGGCTAAATACATAGTCTTTTTAGCAGTAAAATTAAGCTTATTAGAAGCTCTCTGCTGCAGAGTTGAAGTTGTAAAAGGTGATTTAGGATTTCTTCTGCGCTTGCGTTTTTTAACTTTGATTATTTCAAAATCCCGATCTTTAATATCACTAATAACCCGGTCAACTTCTTCTTTGCTTTCTAAATTAAATTTTTTGTTATCAATTCTGTATAAATCAGCCTTAAGTTCTTCACCATCTTCATTTTTTAAAACAACTTCCAAACTCCAGTATTCTTCCTCTTCAAAATTACGAATTTCTTCTTCCCGCTCACAGATAATTCTTACTGCAACCGACTGTACTCTACCAGCACTTAAACCCTTACGTACTTTTTTCCAGAGTAAAGGACTTAGCCGATAACCAACTATTCGGTCCAGTAACCTTCTTGCCTGCTGAGCATCAACAAGATCTTTATTAATATTGCGTGGATTTTTAATCGCATTCTGGATTGCATTTTTAGTAATTTCATTAAATTCTATTCTATTGTTTTCTTCATCAGATAGTTTTAAGGCATAAGCTAAATGCCAGGAAATAGCCTCTCCCTCACGGTCAGGGTCAGTTGCAAGATAAACATCTTTACTTTTTTTTGCTTCTTTTCTTAATTTACTTAAGGTTTTCCCCTTACCTCTAATTGTGATATAATTTGGTTCAAAATCATTTTCTAAATCTATTCCTAATTTACTTTTAGGCAAATCACGCACATGCCCCATTGAAGCTTCAACCTTATAATTTCTACCCAAAAACTTTTTAATAGTCTTTGCCTTTGCAGGTGACTCTACAATAACTAAATTCTTTTTTTTCTTTGCCATTAAATTGATACCTCCAGTAAACTCTTAGTTTACTCTTTGCTGATTTAAAAGATTGCTGTCAAATTCATTAATCTCAGCAGAAATTGTAAGCATTAATTCACTATCATCAACTACATCATTGATAATATCCCAGACTAAATCAGTCTTTAAGTCGTCAACACTTGCAATCTGCATCATTCTATAGATTATTATTTCCAGTTCATCTGCTGATAGGATGCTCAGACTGTTTAATTTAAAGATTATAGCCTTAACTTGATTACTAAAATAAAAATTCTCCACTTTAGTAAAAACTCGATTATAACCACTGGGCATCTCATAATCTATATAAAAATCACGATCTTCAACAGAAATTACTTCACTAAATATTATTTCGAATGCTTCACTAATATTCTCAATTGTATATCCCTGATCTTCAAGATCTATTATAATATCTTCCTGTTTCCGCCAGAGATCCTCATCCTGAAGCATCTTCTGAATAAGAATACTTAAGATTTCTATAACTTTTTTATTCATATTATTCTGGCATTTCTGCCGTTTAAGCCTCCTTATCATCTAAAAATCTTTAACTAGTATATTATTATATTGGTTTGAGGAGATTTTGTAAACCCTTAAACTGATATTTTTTTCCTTTTAAACGAATTATAAGATTCATTAATTCTAATTTTACCAGTATTTTATCAACTTTTTCTGTAGTCAAATTACTTAATTTTAATAAATCATCATAATAAATTTCGACCTCATGCTGAAAAAGCTTTAAGACTGCAGCTTCATCCGGGCTCAATTTTGGATAAAGCTCATTTAAACTCTCTTCAGCTTCTATAAATTCATTTTGAGAAAATTTTTGCTGCAGAAACCTATTTAAATAATCAAGAATATCATTGACTTCTGTAAAAATTGCTGCTCCTTTTTTGATCAAATTATTACAGCCAACAGATGTTGGACGGTCAACATTCCCGGGGACTGCCATAATATCTTTGCCCTGGTCCAGAGCATAATCTACTGTAATTAAGGTTCCACTTTTAGCTCCAGCCTCTACTACCAGTATCAAATCAGCAAGTCCGCTTATAATCCTATTTCTTCTGGGAAAATTTTGGGCCTGAGGTGGAATCTCTGGATTGAATTCTGTCAGCATTAAGCCCTGAGCAATAATTTTTTGAGATAATAGTTTATTTTGAGAAGGATAAAGATAGTTAAAGCCATTCCCCAGTACTGCAGTAGTGATTCCAGAGTCGGCTTTCAGCGCTCCCTGATGAGCAGTGCTGTCTATACCTCTTGCCAGACCACTAATTACATTAATTCCTTTTCCTGCTAGAACTGAAGCCGTTTTATCTGCTATTTTGCGTCCATAAACTGTAGAATTTCTGGAACCAATAATTGCAACTGAGGGCAGCTGAAAATTAAGACAGCCCTTATAAAAAATCACAGGTGGTGGATCATAAATTTCTTTTAATCTGACTGGATACTCCTTATTTAAAAGAGTAAGATAATTAATATTTTCTTTTTCTAATTCTTTATTTATCTTTTGAGGAGCAAATTTTTCTTTTACCTTAATAAATTTTTCTATTTTAAAATCTGTTAGAGAAAGTTTTTTTAACTGCCTTTTATTTAAATACCAGAGTTCTTCCAGACCATCCACCTTTTTTATTAATTCAATAATTGTGCGGGGCCCAAAACCTTTCAGCTGATTTAAAAAAATTATTGCCGCATCATTAATATCCATAATTTACCTCCTTGTTTTTGTTTTTATTATATATCCAATAAATGTTAATTTCAACTGTTATTTTAATTACTGCTTAAATATATGTTTAAAAAGGAAATGAGCTTTTATTCTTGAATAATATAATTAATGGAAAATAATTAATCTTAGTATTTTAGGTGTTTGCAAAATAGGCAAAGAAAATAGTAAAAAACTGTAAACAAGTAGGTTCGATTCAATTTTAAGAGTTTAAAAGTTGAATAAGAAAATATTCTAATAAAATTAGGCATGACAAAATAAACCTATGAATACAGGTTTTAAAAAAGATATTAAAAGATTTAAATTCTAAGCAATTAGTGGTCTTAAAGATCTAATGTTTTCTGGTTTATCTATTTTATCAGCTAAGATTAATGTTAATAGCTGAGTGATTCCAGCTAGAAAAACATCTGATTTAACACTTTTTAGGTTCTGAGTCTTTAAATTACCAGTAACCATGGCATCTTTAAAATAGTTAATTGTCTGTTCAACTACTCCACGTTTTTTGTAGAGGTTTATCCAGTCATCTGTATCTCTGATGATACCAGGGTAAGTTCTTAAATTCTGGTCAGGATAGGTATAAATAACTCTACCGTAACTGGAGTCAGTACAGGGGTTTTCACAGTAGCAGTTTCTTTTACCGCCTTTGTAATTAATTTTAGGACAGACAAACTTAAATCTGGGACTGCGGTTTTTACCGCGGCACCAGCCATTAGGTTTCATAGGCAAAGAAGAGTCTTTAGGACATAATGGCCAACCGTTTTCATTGTATTCTGGCTGTGGTAAATCTGATTTAGTGTTTCTAAAATTAAGTGGTATGACTGCTTTATCAAAACCAAAATCTTTCAGTAAAAAAGGATAAGTTTGATAACTGTCAAAGGCTGAATCAGCAATAAAAGTGGAATAGTGATGATTACTGTGGAGATTAAAATAATCTTCTAAAACTGGTTTTAAAGAAGTTGAATCACCAATAGATTTATCTTCATCAGGTGAATCAGACTTTTTCTCTACAGGAACTTCGGGATGATTGTTTTTAAATACATCATCAAAAAAGGAGATATGACGGATAATTCCAAGCCCATTAGTGACAATACCTGCTTTGTAGACATAGCAGAAATGGCCGTTAATGTATAGTTGTTTTATCTCGTTGTTAACCTGAGCTGAGGAAGGCATAGACTGATAAGCAAAGCCATAAATATTAATATTTTTATCATTTTTGTAGATGTTTTTAAGTCTGCGAATGATATTGTTTATGTATTTAGGATTGTTTTCAGTCACATAGGGTTCAAAACCAGTCGTGTCATAAATGAAAAGATCAGATTTTAGAGGATCAATTTTTCTGCAAAGTGGCTCAGTAACATCAACAAGGTGATAAAAAAGTTCTTCTAGATGATCTTCAAATTTTGTTTTGAAACGAGAAAATTGGGAGATATCAGGAACAGATTTAAAACCACAGAAATCTCTTAAGTCACTGCTTAAAGCAAAAATATTAACTAAGAGTACAAGAGTTGGAACTCCAAGTATTTTTTGCAGAATAAATGCAGAAAGCATTGATTCCAATCTGTAAGTTCTATTTCTACCAAAATAGTTGTAGTAAGCAGTGTAGAAACTTACAGGAATAAATTCAGATAAATCAAGATATTGGTCGAGCATTTCAAGGAATTGAGGTTTATCATTTTGAGCCCAATCTTTGGCCTGTTCATAAGTATCACCGAAAGACAATTGCTTTTTAGAATTAAAAGACATTATGATTTCCTCCTTTTAGTTTGTGGTATTTTTAGTATCTCTAACTATATTATACCATATTTTAAGGAGGAAGTCACCAAAAATTTATGTCATGAGCCCTGTTATTTCGGGCATTAGACATTATACAAATGACTAAAAATGTTTTAAAAAATTAAGGAGGAAAAAAATGAAATATAAATTTAAATTAATTACTATATCTTTAGTGCTTATAAGTCTAGTTGTTTTGGGTAATTCAACAGTTTTAGGTGCTGTAACACAAAACAATTCTGAATTTAGTGGTTATTATAATTTATCAAAATTTGAAGAAATATCAGGAACAAGTATTTCAGAGTTTAATCAATCTCCATCTTTAAATAGCAGAGTTGAAAGTGGTGATCTTCCTTCTTTAGAAGAACGCCTACCAAATGATCCAGCTGTTATGGTTCCATGGGAAGACATTGGCGAATATGGTGGAACTTTAAGATGGTCTGAAATTGGGATAGATTTTGATGGTTTTTTACGTTTTTTCAATCAATCTTTTATTATAAATAAACACGAAATTACAGGGGCTTTTGCTAGTGCAGATAATTATCAACCTGGTATTTTTTCCGATTGGTCACTAGGCCCAGAATCTAAAGAATATACATTTACCATTAGAAAAGGTCTTAAGTGGTCTGACGGACATCCAGTGACAACAGAAGATGTTGATTATTTAATTAATGATGAACTTAGAAATGAA
>JBKHFK010000020.1:0-14071 GCA_046540295.1 Halanaerobium sp. | reverse complement strand
ATTGTACCTTCTTCAATCACAAATGAGCGGGAGCTCTCAGGAAAATTACCTTTTTCAATTTCTCCAGCTGCCTTAGTGGGATGATAGCCCATTGTCATCCAGACTTCACCATCAGCATATAGATTATCAAGCTGTGCCTGAGTGGCAGGATAACTTTCTCCTTCCCGCCAGAGATAGGGCTCAATCTCTTTTAAATAATCTACTGCCGGCTGGATTTCTTTAACAAATTCATCTTCTTCCATCTCATAAAATTTCTCATAACCACCACAGGTATTATAGATAACATGTCTAATAAAAGCCGAACCAGTAAAATCTGGTAAGGCTGCATAGGTAAATTTACCGGGATTATCTTTAATCCAGGCTGTTAACTCATCAAAATCTTCCGGAGCTTCAGTTTTATCAGAATCATAAACAAAACTGAACTGAGCCTTACCATATGGGGCTTCATAACCTTCTGTTGGATATCCAAAATCATGAGTTACACCTTCAGCATCCTGATCAATATTTTGCTTAAAGTTAGGCAATTTTTCTGTAAAAGGTCCAAAAAGAAGTTCGTTTTCCATCGCTACTTTAAAATTTTCGCCATTGATCCAGAGAAGATCAATACTTCCCTGCTGACGTCCAATCTGTTTTTCTCCCAGCAGTTTATTTAAATAATCTTCAGGTCCCATTGAAACTCGATGAAGATGTATATTATACTCTTCTTTTAATTTATCTGCAACAAAAGTATCTACCCAGTTATTAATTCTTCTATCTCCACCAAACATATAAAAATTAACAGTCTCACCTTTAGCTTTATTTAGAATTTCATCCCAGCTTTGATTTAAGACTTCTGCACCAGCAGTTAAAGAAAAGCTCAGCATTAGAATTAGTGTTACTGTAATCACTTTTTTCATGATTTACCTCCAATTTGACTTCAGTTTTTTTCTTTTTATATTAGAAAGATGCCCACCAGGGGCATCCTCCTTTTTTGATATTTTTAATTTAACAATATAATTATATCTGTTTTGAATTAATTTATTTGACTTTTGAAACTTTGCGCTTGGTATTCCAGCGATTAAACCACTGTTTTAAAGGATTATCAATACCATTTGCCCCTTCCTGCCACTGATCAGAGAAAATAAACTCTAATAAATGATAGGCAGGCTTTTCAACCATGGTCATTGATTCCCGACAGGCAGCACAGTAAGTTATCATTTCTTTATCAGTTTCAGATGCTCTGCGCTTCATAATGTTAGTCGCTAAGTCTGGATTGGCCGGGACAACCATACCACCAAAACCACAGCAGCGGGTATCTTCTCTAATGTGCTCAAGCTCCTGAATTTCTAAGCCCAGTTCATCAGCAATCTGACGCACATGGTCATGAAGATCAGTAAAATGCCTACCGGTACAGGAGTCATGAATTGACATTACCTTACCAGAAGCAACATTTTTCCGTTCCTCAGGAATTCCATATTCTGCAATTACACTATAGACAGTTCTGACTTCAATATCATCCGGCAGGGCATTCATCAGATTATGTGTGCAATCAGCACAGGCAGTAATTAATTCTTTTGCTCCTGTTTTTCTGATTTCTGCAACCAGTTCTTCAATCATTTTTTCGAATTTATCAGTCTGTCCCAGCATATTAGTTGGTGCCGCACAGCATCTGAGTAAAAAGCCGGTACCCGGCATAACATCCTTAAGATATTTATAGGTATTTGTTACAACATCCGGTGCATAGGATGAGAGACTGCAGCCCGGGAAAAATAATCTTTCTGTTTTTTCAACAGCTGGATCTTTTTTAGTTAGGGTAAAGAGTCCGGCTTTGCCAAGCGGCTGATGGAATTTAGTTACAGGACTGTGATCTTTTAAGGGTCCTTCTCCATCTTCATAATAATCTCTTCTAATCTGCAGGAATATATCTGCCAGTTCAAATTCTTTAGGACAGTGAACTGTACAGGTTTCACATAAGTTACAGTAATAAGGAATATCAATACTACCATAGGGTGCATCCAGAATTTCCTGCAGCAGTTCTTTTGGATGCTCAGAATATTCATCTAAAAATTCACATTCCCCTACACATAGTTTACACTCACAGGTTAAACATCTTTCAGCTTCTTCTAAGGCTTCATCTTCACTGAAACCAAGCTCAACCTCTCTAAAGTTACCTTTTCTTTCTTCCACCGGCATCATCCGCATACCGACTCTTTCTCTCTTTGGCTCATCTTCATCTATCTCAGTTTCCAGCCAGGTCTCAAAAGAACCTTCACGGTCTCGATTTTCATAAAGATCTTCTCCTCTAAGATAGCGGTCAATAGAAATAGCAGCCTTGCGTCCGTGAGCCATTGCTTCTACAGCCAGTAAAGGAGGACCGGCAACATCACCACCGGCAAAAATATTATCTTTTTGCGTCTGTAAGGTTATCGGATCAACCTCAATTTTATTACCCCGTTTTTTATTAACTTTATCTTCTGAAACAAACTCTGTTTCAGCACTCTGACCAATTGCCATAATTACATTATCAGCCTCAAGCACCATGTTATCATCTTCATCATAACAGGGGTTAAAATTACCTTCTGCATCAAAAACACGATTACATTTTTTTACTCTAAGCTTATCTACACTGCCATTACTGCCTTCAAAACGCATTGGTCCCCAGCTGCAGTGAACATTAATTCCTTCTTCTATAGCATCTTCGACTTCCCAGCTGTGAGCGGGCATCTCATCTTTTGATTCCAGACAGACAATGTGAATTTCTTCAGCTCCCAGACGCCAGACTGTACGAGCAACATCCATCGCCACATTACCCCCGCCGACAACAATTACTTTTTTACCAATCTCAACTTCTTTTCCCAGACCCGCTTTACGCAGAATATCTGTTCCTGCTAAAATACCATCCAGGTCTGATCCTTCAAGCGGCAGCATAATACTTTTATGAGCACCAGCAGCAATAAAGACAGAATCATAATTCTTTTCTAAATCAGCAAAAGAAACATCTTTCCCTACTTTAGTATTTAACTTAATTTCTACTCCCAGTTTTTCCAAAATACTGTATTCCTCATCGATTACATCAACAGGCAGTCTATAGGAAGGAATACCCACTCTCAGCATACCCCCAACTTCAGATAGGGCTTCATAAATAACTACCTCATGACCTTTTTTAGCCAGCTCAAAAGCAGCAGTAGCACCAGCAGGGCCAGCTCCAACCACAGCAACTTTTTTACCAGTAGGACTTTCTTTAGACAAATCCCATTTAACCGGATCATCATAATTGGCTGCAAATCTTTTCAAATTTTTGATTGATAAAGCAGATTCCAGCTCACTGCGTTTACATTCTTCTTCACAGGGATGGGCACAGACTCTTCCCAGAACCCCTGGGAAAATAGTGTTTTCTCTAATAGTTTCAATCGCCTCTTCATATTTACCTTCTTTAATCTGATTAATATATGTTTTCGGGTCTATATGGAGTGGACAGGTCGCCGAACAGTAAGCAGGTGCATCTCCCATACAATCTTCAATAACTTCATTAATTTGCTCAAGTAACTTTTCTGAAAACAAAAAAGTAACCCCCTCTCAAATTTTAAAACAAAAATATATAAACTTTGTGATATTTTTAGCAACTACCAACATTATATAATTAAAGGGAGATTTTGTCTTTAGATTCACAAACAAATTTTATCTATTCTTTTTGTTCTTTAAGCACAACTTCTTCCTGCTGCTGTTTTTTTGCTGCCTTTTTGATATAAATTTTCCACTCCAGAAAGGGTGTTTCTTCAACTTTAACCTGATATCCCTTTTTACGTGCCCATTCTGGAATACTGTTTAGAGCACAGTTATGATCAATCTCCAGACAGAGTTGGTCTCCTGTTTTAAGTTTTCTCAACTCCTTTTCAGCTTTAATTAAAGGAAGAGGACAGGGATCACCGATACAGTCGATTATAATAGTCATTGTTAAACCTCCAATTTGATAATTTTTTAACAAATTTTTTTAAGAAAAGATCCTGATATTAAATATCAAGATCATCTTCTAAAATATATTTACAGATCTTATAAGCAGCCAGCAAATTAAGCTGAACTTCCTGATCCTGCAGATCAATCCCCAGTATTTCTTTGATTCTTTTGACCCGATAGCTCATTGTGTTTGGATGAATAAAAAGTCTTTTTGCTGCCTGCTGGATACTTCCGCCCTCTTCTAAATATACTCCCAGTGTATCAAGCCATTCTGTACTATTTCCCTTGTCATATTGAATTAGTTTTGCCAGGTACTCTGTGGTAAACTGTCGTAATTCTTCCTGATTTATCTGCCAGAGCAGTCTCATTATTCCTAACTGATTATAATTATAAACAACATTTTGTCTTTCAGTAGCCTTTAAAAAGTCAATTACATAGGAAGCCTGCTGATAACTTTCAGCTATTTCAGCTACATCTGTAATAAAAGTCCCCGCACCAATATTAAAATAGAATCTATTTATTTTAGTAGTCAGTTCTTCTTTAATCAGCTTAATTTCTTCTTCTTTAACATCTGCTGCTGACTCATAATTAATTAACAACACTATATCTTTTTCATAGGAAAATAAAATATATTTACGAGAAATATCATTCTGCATCAAATTATGAAGCCGCTGCATGACCCTTTCTTTAACCTCATAAAAATAATAGGCATCTTCTGTAGGAAGATTTTTTTTAGCATTAATTGAAAATAAATAGAGCTGATAATTCAGATTTAAATTCCAATTTGCCAGACGTCCGCGCTGAATAATTTCAGCCTGGTCTTCTATCCTATTATGTAAAATATCTTCAATTAATTCAGAACTGCATTTCTGAGCCAGCTCAGATACCAGTTTGTTCTGATGCAGCTTTAAAGCTAATGAATGGGCTACAATAATCAAAACTCTATACTCATATTCCTTCATCTCTTCATAATTACTGAGAGCCAGTATTCCAACTGTTTCATCTTTTCCCAGCTCCAGCTGAAGTTCAGTATATTCTTTATCCTGCCAGTGATACTGATTTTCGAAAATTTCTATACGACAGCATTTAAATGATGTATCTCTCCTTATCAAAGTTCTTTCTTTAAGATAATTATTAAATTGACTGTCTTTTTTTATTTTTTGATCCGCATAGATTAAGTCATCCTGAAAACGGTCGAAAATATAAACATCTGCTCCCAGATTTTTATTTAAAATCGAGGCAAAAGTACGAAGGCCTGAGTCAAGTAAAAGTTCATCTGTCAGTTCATGCTGAATAAAAAATAAGTCCTGCATTTCCTCTTTATTCAGCATCGCTATAACCTTTCGGAACAATTTCTATTTGATCCCAGGCTGAAAAGACAATATCTTTGAATCTTTTTGTATCAAGGATTGTTGACGGTAAATTAATAACTCCAGCATCCTGCAGCCTGCCGGCTGCTTTTTCAGTTTTGATCTGACCTATTTTTAAATCATCAATACTGGAAACAAATTTTCGCTTATTATAAGGGAAAATTTCCGGGGCAACCAGATAAACAACAGCAACTACATCCCACATATAAAAACCGGTTAAACCAATCATTTCCGAAGAATAGTCATACCAGTGCTTTATCTTATCGGTAATATAAGCACGAACTGCTTTATTTTTTGAACGATTAACCCGACGCCATGATTTTTCACCAAAACGAGCTGCCAGACACAAATTACCCGACATCAGGGCTATCGGCACCTCAGCCTTAATTACCTTTTCGGCTGCTTCAGGATCACAGCTAAAATTAAGTTCATCAATTGTTTGCTCACCAAACTGCAGCATTTCAGTTATTCCTCCCATAATAATAATTTCTTTTAAATTTTTAAAAAAATCATTATCAATCTTCCAGGCAGCATATAAATTGGTCAGTGGACCGATAGCAATTAAAGTTATCTCATTTTTATTATCAGCAGCAGCCTCTGCCAGATATTCTGCAGCTTCAGTTTTATGATCACCAGCTTCAGCCGCCCCTTTATAATGCTCAATTTTATTCTCTAAACCAAAATCAGTGATCATTGCCTCAGATGTGCTGTAAGTATCCTTTAAATTACTGTTGCCAAAAACACTTGTCACACCCATAAAATCTATATCTTCTCGCCCCAGTAAAAATAAAAAAGCCAGGCCATCATCCACATCTTTTTCTTTAAGCCCAATTGTATTATCACAATCTAAAATTACCTTTTTCATTTTATCCCCCTAAAAGTCAATTTTTTTCTGTTCTCTCTTAATTTAATTTCAACAAAAATTAATAAAATCCTGCCTTTTTAAAATTATCTAATTAATTTGCCCAATAATGATGCAAATTCGCCAGATAAGGTATATAATAGTTATAAAGATGATCAGAAATTTTGAGGAGGAAGAACAATGAATAATAAGATTAAATTTATTCTTATTTTAATTATTACACTTTCTATAAGCTTTAGTTTTTCAATAATGGCTGCAGCAGAAAGAGATTATGAAAATCCAGATCTTCTAATTTCAGCAGAAGAACTGAATGAAAAAATGGAAGACGAAAGCGAAGATGAAACTGAAAATAAAAATGAAAATTTAAAAATAATTGATGTTCGCAATAGTGCAAAATATCTAATGGGACATTTGCCTCAGGCAGTTAATATGTGGGGAGATGACCTCTCCAACCCTGAAGGCTGGGTTGATGGATTAATCGCAGAACCTGAAGCGTTTAGTGCAGTTGCTCAGGCAAAAGGCATAAATAATGATTCTCAAATTATAGTTTATGATGATCATAACAGCATCTGGGCAGCCAGATTATGGTGGATTTTTAGAGTCTATGGACATCAGGATGTAAAAATTTTAGAAGGTGGCTATAGTGCCTGGAAAGAAGAAGATTTTGAAACAAAAATACTGCCTCATAATCCTGAAGAAGGCAATTTTGTAGTTGAAGATGTAAATAATGATTGGATTGTAAATTCTGATACTATAGCTGAAAACCTTGATAATGAAGATTTTATTGTGCTGGATACCAGATCTGAAGCAGAATATTTAGGTGAAGAAACTAATTCAGGAGCAGCTCGTAAGGGTAGAATACCAAATTCTATTCATCTTGAATGGGATCAGGTTTTAAATGATGATTACAGCTTTAAATCTGCAGCAGAAATTGAAGAGATCTATAAAAAACGGGGAATAACAAAAGATAAAGAACTTATCGCTCCTATGTGCCATACCGGTGTCAGAGCAGCACACACCTTTTTTACTCTTAAACTAATGGGTTATGATAACCTAAAATTGTATGACGAATCCTGGGTAGGCTGGAGCAACCGCAGTGATCTTCCAGTTGAAAGAAAATAGTTGATAATTTTCTGCAGGCCAGAAATCAGGCATTTTTTTACCTCCTGTTCAATTATAATTATATAATTTTAAATAAACTGGCTTTAACTTTTAGCTTCAAGTCGACCCTTTTCGACATCAACCCGGCTCAAAAAAATTATCCCCAGAATAAAAAAAGAAGCAACTGCAATAATTCCATTCCGGCTGGATCCTGTGAGCTGACCTGTATAGGCAAAAACTGTAGGTCCTACAATAGCTGCAAATTTGCTGGAAACTCCAAAGAAACCAAAAAATTCCGCTGATTTTGATTCAGGTACCATAGCTCCATACAGCGAACGGCTTAAGGCCTGAGCTCCACCCTGAACCATTCCCACAATACCGGCCAGAATCCAAAAATCAAGAGCCGAATCCAGAAAATAACCGTAAAAAGTAATTCCGGTATAAATAATCAGGGCCAGATAAATTCCCTTTTTGGCAGTTATTTTGCCGGCAATTTTTGCAAAAATCAGTGCAAACGGAATCCCGACAAATTGAGTCAGCAGCAGAGCACCAATTAAATCAGATTGACCAATCCCAACTTCCCGACCATAAATTGTGGCCATTCTGATAATAGTTCCGATTCCATCATTATAAAGCCAGAAAGCCAGCAAGAATTTCCATAACTCTCGATATTTTCGGATATGAATAAAAGTTGATTTCAGCCTGCCAAAAGCCATTTTTGTATATTTTCCTAACGGTATTTTTTCACCACTTTTTTTCGGTTCAGGCAAATATTTAAAAGCAGGCAGGGAAAAGATAAGCCACCAGACTGCAACTGTCACAAAAGAAATCTGAGTGGCAGCAGTAGCTGAACTGAATCCAAATAAGCCCGGCTTAGAAATCATCAAAAGATTGACCGCTAATAGCAGACCTCCACCCAGATATCCGGCAGCATAACCAAGGCTGGAGACATAATCTATCGAATCTGAGTCACTGATATCTGTTAAAAAGCCATCGTAAAATACATTACCACCTGAAAAACCAATATTGGCAATAATAAAAAAGAAGGAAGCAAGTAAATAATTACCCTCATCAACAAAAAACAAAAGTGCTGTTCCGCTAATTCCTAAAAATACAAAAAATTTAAGAAAAGATTTTTTGGAATTTGAATAGTCAGCAGCTGCTCCCAAAATCGGAGAAATCAAAGCAATTACCACCATAGCAACCGTCTGAGTATAACCCCAGTATGATGTGGCTAAATTCCCGGGAAGATTGACTCCCGCTACATCTTTATAAAATATCGGCAGCACTGTGGCTAATATTACTGTTGCAAAAGCGGAATTGGCCCAGTCATACATCGCCCAGGCATAAACTGTTTTTTTCTGTTTATCCATTAGCTCACCTTCTTAAATGATTTTATACTTGACTTTGAAAATTAATTTTTATTTATCAGCTTTAGTAATTCATTTTTAAAATGCTTATTATCCGCCTCAGTTCTTTTTTTATGACTGGTATGGCGGCCACTGCGCTGTCTTTCCTTAAACTGAAGGTGTCTTTTAGCCAGCAGTCTGTCTATATTCTGCTCAGTAAATTTCCGGCCAGAAAAACCCAGCACCTCTGCTCCCCGACTTAAAGCTAAAGCAGCCAGCCCATAATCAGATGTAATCACAATATCTCCCGGCTGAATCTGATTACAGAGCACCATATCTACCGATTGAAAACCCTGATCAACTACTTTTAAAGTTCCATAATCAAGCTGATGCTGGTGATTGAGGTCTGTATAAACTACTAATTCAATATTTTTTTTGGCAGCAGCTTCTGAAATAATAGAAATTACAGGACAGCCATCTCCATCAACTAAAATCCTCACTGTTTTTTAAACTCCACATAATCAAGTTCTGCTTCTGAATAACGAGCCAGAGTATAAATTAGATCAGAAAGCCGGTTAATATACTTCTGCAGATCTCTACTTATATCTGCCTCTCCAGCCAGTGTAGTGATTCTTCTCTCTGCTCTTCTGCAGATTGTTCTTGCCTGATGCAGAGCCCCGCTGGCTTTTGAACTGCCGGGTATTATAAACATTGATTTCTCCTTTTTATTCATCTTTTCTAAATAATAATCAATTTTTTCTTCTAAAAAATTAATATCTTCTTCATTAATTTTTTCCGGAAAGCTCTCCCAGTCTGTAGTTGCAAGCTCACCCGCCAGATTAAAAAGTTTACGCTGCACTGAACGAATGATATTATAAACTTCTTCTTTCTCAACAAAGTTTTTGGCAAAACCAAGTGAAGAATTAAGCTCATCGATGGTTCCATAACTTTCCACCCGCAGGGAATCTTTGGCCACCCTCGTGTTGTCAAAAAGACTGGTTGTTCCCTTATCTCCGCTTTTAGTGTAAATTTTCATTTGACCACTCCTTTATTGCCCTTTTATACCAACGTATATTTATCAAAATTGTAATATTAAAGACTGGACTTCATTCCTCTTCAAAGCCGCAAACATTGAATTTATATATTTATATGAATGTCCATTACAATAATTATTAATATCATTTTATCACTTTATCTATCTTTTATAAAGCAGAAAAGACCTGCAGATTAATTAAAAACTCTGCAGGTCTTTTGCTTCGACAATTATTGACATAAATCGGGTGGTACACGGTACCAGTACGTTAATTTCCCGGAATAGTAACCTTTTTCTCGATCCGATTAAATAAATAAACAAATAAAATGATCACTATCAGATAAATTAGTGCCACTACAAAATATACATTAAAAAACTGATAATTGCGGCTGGCTATTAATTTACCTTCTGTCATTAACTCCCTGGCTCCAATTACATAGGCCAGTGACGAATACTTTATCATATAAATAAACTCATTGGTCCAGGAAGGAATTACCCGGCGCAAAGCCTGGGGTAAAATAATATATCTAATTCCCTGCCATTTGCTCATCCCAATTGACTGAGCTGCCTTAAGCTGACTGCCGCTGATTGACTGGATTGAACCTCTTAGATATTCAGCCTGATAGGCTCCACTGTTAATAATAAAGCTGATTACTGCTGCTGGAATTGGAGCTAAACTGATTCCATAAGCAGGCAGTCCATAATAAATTATAAAAAGCTGAACTAAAAGTGGAGTTCCTCTAATAACTGAAATAAAGATACGAACCAGTGAAGAAACAAATTTATTGCCGTAAATCTTACCCAACGCTAAAAATGTTCCTAAAATTGTACCTGAAAAACAGGAAATAATAGTTACAAAAACAGTGACACCAAGACCTCTTAAAAATAAAGGGTAAAATTCCAGAAAGATATCAAGCATTAGTTCTCACCCTCACCATATAAATCAGTCAGCTGAAAAAGAAATTCCTTAGTTCTTTTGTGATCAGGATTGGTAAACAATTTCTCCGGGTCACCCTGCTCAACAATATTTCCGCCTTCCATAAAAATCAATTCATCAGCAACACTGCGAGCAAAACCCATCTCATGGGTCACAACCAGCATAGTCATTCCTTCTTCAGCCAGGTTTCGCATAACTTTAAGTACTTCACCGGTTAGCTCAGGATCCAGGGCAGAAGTTGGTTCGTCAAATAAAATCAGCTTCGGCTGCATGGCTAAAGCTCTGGCAATACCAACCCGCTGTTTTTGACCACCTGATAACTGAGAAGGATAAGAATCTGCATAATTTGTAAGCCCAACTCGATCCAGCTCCAGTAAGGCCAGTTTTTCCGCTTCTTTTTTGTCCATCTTCTTTACTTTTGTCAGTCCTATCATTACATTTCCTTTAGCAGTCAGATGGTTAAAAAGACCAAAATCCTGAAATACAAAACCAATCTGCTGCCTGATTTCATTTATGTTTTTGGCAGAAGTAATTTCAGTATCTTCAAGATAAATTTTACCTCTGGTAGGTGGAACCAGACGAATAATGTTATTTAAAATTGTACTCTTGCCCGTTCCACTGGGTCCAACGATAACCTTGGTTTCACCTTTATCAAGGGATAAAGAAATCCCTTTGAGCACCTCTTCATTTTCAAAACTGTGGTATAAATCTTCTATTTTCAATAAATGCTTAGTAGGCATCTGAATGTCCTCCTTCAATTCCTATCCCTGGAATCTGATATTTCTTCTCAAAGAGGGATAGACCTCCATTAACTATAGTAGTCAGTATGAAATAAATTGCTGCAATGGTCAGATAAATTACCATCGGCTCATTTGATGTTGCAATAAAATACTCTCCCTGTCTTAAAAGTTCCACCACTCCAATGGTAAAGGCCAGTGAGGTATCTTTGAGTACAATTGCTGATTCATTGGCAACAGGCGGAATTGCAATTCTAATTGCCTGAGGAGCAATTATATAAAAGAAAGCCTTAAGTTTACTCATTCCAAGTGAGCGGGCTGCTTTCATCTGAGAGCCGCCAACCGACTGAATTGCCCCCCGATAAATCTGAGACTGATAGGCAGCTGATCTGAGTCCAATCCCAATCACTGCCGCCCTAAAAATTGGAATCCGTAAACCCAGCCTCGGCAGACCATAATTTAAAAGCAAAAGTATTACCAGCAGTGGAATGCTGCGGGCCAGCCTTTCATAAATTGCAACTAAGCCCTGCAGAATTTTATTTCCATAAACCTGAGCAAAAGCAATTGGTAAGCCAACTACTATTCCAATTAAAAGACTCCAGAATGTAAGCTGTATTGTAATTAGAGTACCTTCCAAAAGATATGGCAGTGCATCTTTAATCAGTTCTAAGTTATTCATAATCTGTCCTTTCTAAAAGTTTTAATGAAAATTATTTAAAATTTTAATTCCATTCCCAAAAGTTCAAGCAGACAGCATTCTGTTTGAGAGTCAAACTTTTAAGATTGAAATTAGTTTTTTAAAAAATAAGTTCTTGATCACCAAAAAGAAAATAAAAGGCTTTTCTCCACTGAAAAGTCTTCAAATTTCTTCAGACCTAACAGCAGAGAAAAACCGGATTAAATTTTATTCAAAATGTTTTTCTATTAACTCGTCCATGGTTCCATTTTCAATAATTTCGGCCAGGCCTGCATTAATTTCTTCTAATAACTCCTGATTATTTTTCCCAACAGCAATACCATATTCTTCTCCAGTGACTAATTCTGCTACAACACTAACTGGATTATCTTTACTATAATTTTCTGCGACCGGTTTATCCAGAACAGCTGCATCTATATTTTTATTGGCTAAATCTCTAATAACAAGTACATAAGAATCATAGTTTCTGAGCTCACCTGTTAAAATATCACGCTCAATCAGCTTATCTCTAACCCAGGTATCACCAGTAGTTCCTGTCTGAACTCCAACATCTTTATCGCCAAATAAAGCTGTCAGGTCTTCTTCAGAATCTTCATGAACTAAAACTGACTGGTTGGCAGAATAATAGGGATCAGAAAAAGCAACTGCTTCTTTTCTTTCCTCAGTAATTGTCATTCCAGCTGCTACAATGTCCAGACTGCCTGAAGCCAGACCCGGAATTAAGGAGTCAAAACTGATATCTCTAAATTCAACCTCAAAACCCCTTAGATCAGCAATTTCTTTAATTAGATCAATATCAAAGCCTACAATTTCACCATCTTCAACATACTCAAACGGTGGAAAACTTGCATTTGTTCCTACAACATAGCTCTGAGCCATTACCCCGGAGCTTAAAGTAAATACTCCCACAATAATTAAAATTGTTACTAAAGTCTTTTTCATTTAAATTCTTCCTCCTTTTTGAATTATAATCCTAAATTCTCGCTACTTTTTATCTGCGAAAAAAAATATAATTTAATCTTAAAAATTATTATATCATAATCCTTTAATCAGCAAAAGTAATATTTCAATTTAATACAAGCTTTAATTTTCTGAAAACTGAATTAATGATTCGTATAATTTATACCTAAAATCAAATTAACACCTCACTTTCCTCAAAAACTCATTTAGGAAATGGGTGTTAAATTAAATAAATTTAGTTTTTATAACTTATAATACTATATTATTTAAAACTTTTAGTCAATTATAGAAATTACTGATATAGAAGACCTGGTTTAAGCGGATACCTCTAAAAAAGTATCCGCTTTTATTTTTCACTTTATTATCTCATTTAAATTTTCCCGATTAAACTCTTCTATAATCAGATCAGCACTGGATAAATCCTGACTCTCATCTTTAGCCTGATTAAAACCAATCACCTTTGCTCCAGCTCTGTGAGCACCTTTGACACCATTTTCCGAATCTTCAATAACAATACATTCTTCTGGCTTAACTCCCAATCTCTCTGCAGCCTCAAGAAAAATATCAGGTGCAGGTTTGCCATTTTCAACAGCATTGCCATCAACATAGCCTTCCATATATTTTTCAAGACCAAAACGCTGAAAAATATGCTCAATCACCGGCTCATAGGAAGAAGAAGCAACAATCATTTTGTAACCGTGATCTTTTAAGAATTCAAACCATTCTTTAACTCCCGGCATCAGCTCTAAATCTTCAGCTTCAGCCAGCCCCAGATAAGAACTGTGAATATGATCTTCCATAAAATCTTCAACCTTATAATGGGAAAACTCATCTTTAACCTGATAGCGATCTAAAATATCTTCCCAGATATCCTTAAGATTAGCTCCCATATGGCGGTCATAGTCTTCCTGATTTAAGTTAAAACCATACTTTTCGTATATTTCTTCATTTACTCTTTCATAAATTGGTTCTGAATCAATTATTGTTCCATCCATATCAAAAATAAATGCTTTAATCATTAATTTATCACCCATTATTTTAGAGTTTTAATAACTATTTTATATTATATCATAATTTTAAAAAACCTAAAGG
>JBKHFK010000019.1:0-14112 GCA_046540295.1 Halanaerobium sp. | reverse complement strand
ACGGAAACGAAATCCTTTTTTCTGCTGCAGGGCTTAATTGCTCTGCTTTTTTTTTAGAAAAATTTTCATAAACTGGCTCTTAAATAAGTTGGTTTTTGATTTAATTTTTATTTAAAACTATGATCAGTAAACTAATGATGAGGTGGAAGAATTGTATAAAATCACAAAAAGCGGCTGGCTTGAGGTCATTACAGGCCCGATGTACTGTGGGAAGAGCGAAGAGTTAATCCGCAGATTGCGGAGGGTTAAAATTGCCAAACAGAAGGTAAAAGTTTTTAAACCTGTTTTAGATAATCGCTACAGTAATAAGGATGTTGTTTCTCACAGTGGAGACAGTATAGAAGCAGTTCCGGTTGATCATCCAGAAGAAATTTTAGAGCGGATTGATGATAATGTTGATGTTGTTGGAATTGATGAAGCTCAGTTTTTTCATGAAGATTTAGTTGAAATCTGTGAAAATCTGGCTGATAAAGGGATCAGGGTTATTCTGGCCGGTCTTGATAGGGATTTTCGCAGTGAGCCCTTTGGCCCCATGCCGGAATTAATGGCCAGAGCTGAATATGTTGATAAACTGCACGCTATCTGTATCCAGTGTGGAGAACCTGCAAGCAGAACTCAGCGGTTAATTGATGGAGAACCGGCTGCAGCAGATGATCCGGTAATTTTAGTTGGAGCGGCTGAAGTTTATGAGGCCCGCTGCAGAAGCTGTCATGAGATCAAGGAAGAATAATTTGCTGCTAATTTTTAAGATAATATGAGGTGAAATATAAATGTTTGATTTAGAAAATTTAGAGGAAAAACTGGAGAAGCTGGTTGATAATTATAAAAAATTGAATTCAAAACTCAGTGATCCAGAAGTGATTAATGACAGTGAAAAGTATCAAAAACTGTTAAAAAAACACGCTAAACTTAAAAAAATTGTAGATAAATATCAGGAATATAAAGAAGCCAAAGAGGGTATCAAAGAAGCAGAAGAAATGCTGGAGCTTGATGATGATCCGGAAATGCAGGCTCTTTTTGAAGAAGAAATTGAAGAATTGAAACCCAAAAAAGAAAAACTGGAAGAAAAACTGCCGATTATGCTGCTGCCTGATGATCCCAATGATGAGAAAAACGTTATTGTGGAAATTAGAGCGGGAGCCGGTGGAGATGAAGCAGCACTTTTTGCAGCTGATCTCTACAGAATGTACAGCCGCTATGCTGAAGGCAGAGGCTGGAAGGTAGAAATTATGAGTGCCAATGAATCAGGTACTGGTGGTTTTAAAGAAATTATCTTTACCATTGAAGGTACAGATATTTTTAAATATCTAAAGTACGAAAGTGGGGTTCACCGTGTACAGCGGGTTCCTTCAACAGAATCCAGCGGTCGGATCCATACTTCAACAGCAACTGTTGCCGTATTACCGGAGGCAGAAGAGGTAGATGTAGAAATTGATACTAATGATCTAACAATTGACACCTTTCGCTCCAGTGGACCCGGCGGTCAGAGTGTAAATACTACTGATTCAGCGATTAGAATTACACACGAGCCGACAGGGCTTACTGTTTCCTGTCAGGACGAAAAATCTCAGCATAAAAATAAAGCCAAGGCAATGCGCATTTTAAGAGCCCGCCTGCAGGAGAAAAAAGAGCAGGAAAAACAGCAGGAAAGAGCGGAAGCGAGAAAATCTCAGGTTGGTACAGGTGACCGCAGTGAAAAAATTAGAACTTATAACTTCCCACAGGGAAGAGTAAGTGATCACCGGATTAATCTGACTGTTCATCAGCTTGATAAAATTCTCGATGGAGATCTGGATCAGGTTATTGAGCCCTTAATTGAGGAGGATAACATCAAGAGATTGGAGAAGATCTAAGATGAATATCAAAGAACTTCTTAATCGCAGTGATCAATTTCTGGCTGAGCGTGGAATTGAAAGTTCCAGGCTTGATGCCGAAGTGCTGATGGCAGACCTTCTGAATATGGAAAGGATAAATCTTTACGTAAAATATGATTATCCACTAAAAAGCAGCGAAATTGACACCTATCGTCAGATGATAAAAAAGAGGGCACAGCGGATTCCTGTTGCCTATATTACTGAAAAAAAGGAATTTATGTCATTAGAATTTACAGTAAAGGAAGGGGTTTTAATTCCTCGTCCTGAAACTGAAAATTTAGTAGAAATGGTTATTGAATACTGCCGCCAGCAGCAGCTGGATAGCCCTCAGATTATTGATGTTGGTACAGGAAGTGGTGCTATTGCCGTCAGTCTGGCCCATTATCTGGAAGATGCTAAGGTGGTGGGAGTTGATCTTTCGGCTCAGGCACTAAAGGTTGCCCGGGAGAATATGGAAAAACATGAATTAAGTGAACGGATGAGCATCCTAAAAAGTGATCTGCTGGCTGAATTTATCAAAAGGGAAATTAAGGGTATAGATATTATAGTATCCAACCCTCCCTATATTTCTGAAACAGAGATGAAGGAGCTTTCACCAGAGGTTAAAAAAGAACCGGCAGCCGCCTTAAAAGCGGGGAAAGATGGTCTGGATTATTATCGGCGGCTGATTCCGGAGGCTGAAAAAGTCTTAAAAAATGGGGGTAAACTTTTTTTAGAAATTGGCTGTAAACAGGCTGAGGCAGTAGTTGATCTTTTTGGTGATAAATGGAAAGAGATAGAAGTAAAAAAAGACTATTCCGAAAATGACAGGATAGTGGCTGCTGTTTTTAATGCTGGTACTTAAAGAGAGGCTGAAAGGTAAAAAGGCTTAATCGTTTATTTCTTCAGACATCAAAGTTAGGTGAAGTTGATGCAATATAAAACTGAGATCAAAAAAACTGCATATCACGAAAATATTCAGGCTGCTGAGGCGGAGGAATCTGCTTTTAATTCTAAATTTATTGCAGAATTGAAAAATGATCCTGCAGTTATTGAGGCAGCTGAGTTTTTAAAAAAAGGAGAGCTGGTTGCTCTGCCGACAGAAACAGTCTATGGTCTGGCTGCTGATGCAATGAATCCTGAGGCAGTTAAAAAGATATTCCGGGCTAAAGGTCGTCCTCAGGATAATCCACTGATTGTTCATATCGCTGATCAAAGGCAGCTTAAACAGCTGACAGCTGGCGAAATATCAGGCAGAGCGCGAAAATTAATGGATAAATTCTGGCCCGGTCCCCTGACAATAATTTTTTCCAAAAAGCAGGAGGTACCTGAGATAACATCTGCCGGTCTGGAAACCATTGCAGTAAGGATGCCGGCACACCCGTTGATGCTGGCCGTAATTGAGCTTTCTGGTCTGGCGCTGGCCGCTCCCAGTGCTAATACTTCTGGTTTTCCCAGTCCAACCAGAGCCCGGCATGTATATAATGATCTAAAAGCAAAAATCCCACTGATTCTTGACGGTGGTTTCTGCCATTTTGGTGTAGAATCAACAGTTATCGATCTCAGAAGGGAAAAAGTAAGGGTCCTGAGGCCTGGGGGTATCAGCCGTGAGGAAATTGCTGATTTTTTAGGAGAAGAGGTAATTTTAGCTGCTGAACTTAAAGGTGAGCAGGTTTTATCTCCAGGAATGAAATATCGTCATTATGCACCAGAAAAAACCTTATTTATTTTTAATTTTGACGATAAAATTTCTGTTCTAAAGCAGGCACTCAAAAAGGCTGAAAAGATGAAAATAGCTATTATAACCTCCAGAGAAAGTAAAATTGAGCTTAAAGATTTTTCCAATAAAAATTTAAAGATCTTAAGAGTATTTGATCACAAAGAACCGGAAGAACTGGCACAAAAACTTTTTGATCTGTTGAGAAAACTGGACAGAGATCAGAGTATAGAGGAGATTTATATTGAAGAATTGGATACCGCAGGCATTGGAGAAGCAGTGATGAACAGAATTTATAAAGCTGCAGCTTCCGATCAGGATTTCCAGCCAGGAGGTGGTAACAATTAAAAGAATTTTATTTGTTTGCACAGGTAATACATGCAGAAGTCCAATGGCAGAGTATTTATTAAAAGATTTGATTGCAGAAAATGAAGAATTAAAGTCTAAAAACTGGGAAGTTCTTTCAGCCGGTATTTCAGCGGTTAAGGGCGCTGATGCCAATGACAAGGCCAGTGCGGTAATGTCGGAAATAAACATTAATCTGGCAGAACACAGCTCTCATAATGTAGAAGATATTGAGCTGACTCAGGAAGACTTAATTATTACAATGACCCGCAAACACAGCCGGGCTCTGGTACTTAAACATCCTGACCTGGCAGATAAGATTTTTACTCTGAAGGAATTAAGCGAACTGGACTCTAATTCCAGGGATATTCAGGATCCTTTTGGTCTTTCGAAGGCGGTTTATCGAGAAACCAGAGATGAAATCAGGGATAATTTAAGGGTTTTACTGGAAAAGTTAAAGAATTTTGAGTTAATTGAGGAGGATTAAGCTTCTTTAGGTAGAATAATATTATATGAAGGGAGAAATAATTTTGAGTGAATTACATGTATTGGATCATCCGTTAATTAGACACAAAGTTGCAATAATGAGGGATAAAAATACCGGTCCCAAAGAATTTAGAGAGCTTGCTGATGAGGTAGCTACTTTAATGGCTTATGAGGTTACAAGAGATATGCCCTTAGAAGATGTAGAAATTGAAACACCGATTGCCAAGGATAAGTTCAAAATGATAGCCGGCAAAAAAATGGGGGTTGTACCTATTTTAAGAGCCGGACTGGGAATGCTGGATGGAGTTTTAAAACTGATTCCTGCGGCTCGAGTTGGTCATATTGGTTTATATAGAGAACCGGAGACACTGGAAGCTGTAGAATATTACTGTAAGCTGCCAACTGATGTCGAAGAAAGAGATTTGCTGATAGTAGATCCGATGCTGGCCACCGGTAACACAGCTATGGAAGCAATAAAGTTTATTAAAGAAAGAAATCCGCGCAGCATTAAATTAATGGTTTTAGTTGCTGCTCCTGAGGGTGTTAAGAAAATTCAGGATGCACATCCGGATATTGATATCTGGACAGCTGCTCTGGATGAAAAATTAAATGACCATGCCTATATAGTTCCTGGTCTGGGAGATGCAGGAGATAGGTTATACGGTACTAAGTAAATATGCTGGTGCCGGGTATTTGTAAAAATATACCACTTATAATACAAGAAATTTATCTGGAATATTTTTACAGGTACCCGGTACCGTTTAAGGGGGTAAGATTATTGCTTTATCTGGCTGCTTTTATTATTACTTTAATATTATCATTAGCTTTAACTCCAGTTGTGATCAGGCTGGCTCATAAGTTTAACCTTATTGATCGCCCTGGAGAAAGAAAAATAAATACAAAGGTGATTGCTACAGCAGGGGGAACTGCAATTTATCTTGCCTTTATGATTCCACTCAGATTTTTTCTGCCGGCAAACCAGACAATTATGGGGATCATAATTGGTGGAACTTTTATGCTCTTTTTGGGTCTGCTGGATGATAAATTTGAGATTTCGGCACCGATAAAATTTACCGGCCAGATAATTGGTGCTTTAATTTTAATTTATTATGGAGTTAAAATTAATTTTATCACCAATCCTTTTGGAGGGTTTATTTATCTTGGTGTTTATGCAGTTCCATTTACAGTCTTCTGGATTGTCAGTATTATTAATACCATCAATTTAATTGATGGTCTTGATGGACTGGCGGCAGGAGTTTCAATTATTGCAGTTTTGACCTTATTTGCAGTTGCTCTGCAGGAAAATCAGGTTGTAGCACCCATGCTGGCTGTCTTACTGGCCGGAAGCTGCCTTGGATTTTTAAAATATAACTTTAATCCAGCTCAGATTTTTATGGGAGATACCGGCTCAATGTTTATTGGCTATATTATAGCAGCTGTTTCGATTACAGGGGCACTGAAGAGTGCAGCAGCAGTGACAATTTTTGTGCCGATGCTGGCCCTGGCTATTCCAATTTTAGATACAACCTTTGCCATTATTCGGAGGATTTTTAATGACCGTCCGATTGGAGAGGCCGACCACGGACATATTCATCATCGTCTGCTGGCAATTGGAATGAATCAAAAACAGGCAGTTCTTTCAGTTTATATAATTAGTGCTATTTTAGGAACAATTGCTTTTGTTATTAATGGTGTTAAATTTGATCAGGCTTTAATTATATTTGTATCAGTTATTTTAATAATAATCTATGGTGCAAAAAAACTTGGTATTTTTTCTGTAGAATTACCGCAGGAAGGCTGTTCTCTGGAAGATGGTTAATCCTTTTGCAGCTTTTTTAACTGATTTAAGTTTAGCCATTCAGTCAACTTTTTGTTTGTTTTTAACTGAACCTAAAGGATTGTTTTCATATAATAAATTTTGTATTTAAAAAATTGTATTAATGCAAACTTTGTTGTTGAATTCACAAATAAACTTGAAACTTTTTATTTAATATAATAAAATATGAAAAAGGTAAGATAAAAAATGGATAATAAAGATTGGCGTCAGATTATGAGAGCTCTTTCCTTACTGACAGAAGTTGGTTTAATAATTATTATTTCTGCCGGGATTGGTTTTGGTGCCGGCTATTTAATTGATAGTATTTTTAGTTTTGAACTTTTATTCAAACTTTCTGGTTTAATTGTTGGTCTGGCAGCTGGTTTTTATTCTGTTTACAGGCTTTTGATCTCAACTTTTGATGATTAAATTTTTTCCGATCATTTTGGTTTAATTTAATTATTTTTAATTTTTGAAACTATTTTCTAGAGAGGAGGAAGCATTTTGAATCCAGGTCCACAGATACAGTTTTATTTATTTGGCAAAGAATTTCTTCCAGTTACTGATACTTTAATTGTTGGCTGGATTTCTGTAATAATCATTTTGATTGGTGCCAGATATTTAACTAAAAAATTGAGTATTAGACCAAATCCAAAACAAAATCTGGCTGAGTTTTTTATAGAATTAATCTATAAACAGATTGAGCCGATGCTGCCGGGCGAAGGCTGGCGTTTTCTTCCTTTTATCGCTACAATTTTTATTTATGTAGGAGTTGGTAATTTAATTGGCGTTGTACCCGGAGTAACAAACCCTACCGGTGATTTAAATACAACCTTAGGACTGGCTTTAGTAGTTTTTGTTGTAGTTCAGGCTGAAGGTATGAGAGAATATGGTGTCTGGGGTTATATTAAGGGCTATGCTGAACCTGTAGTTTTTCTGCTGCCGATTAATATAATTGGTGAGCTGGCAAAACCTATTTCCCATTCTTTCCGTCTTTTTGGTAATGTCGTTGGTGGGGGTATAATTATAACTCTAATTTATCAGGCTGCTCCGGCATTGATTCCGGTACCACTACATGCCTGGTTTGGAGTTTTCGTTGGGGCCATTCAGGCTCTGATTTTTGGAATGGTTGCAATTGCTTATATTTCTGTTGCTAAGTCTTAATTATCAGAAAGGAGTCAATTATGATTGAATTTTCACCAGAAGTAGCTACTACTATAATTAAAACAGCTTCTTATTTGGCCGCTGGAATTGCAATGATAGCCGGTATTGGTCCTGGTACAGGAATGGGTTTTGCCGCCGGTCAGGCGACAACTGCAGTCAGAAGGCAGCCAGAAGCCCGCGGACCGATTATTACAACTATGCTGTTGGGTCAGGTAATATCTGCTTCTACAGGGATATATTCTCTGGTAATAGCTATATTTTTAATTTATGGAGTTTAGGAGAGTTTTTAACTTAAAAGAAGTTTTTAAAGGAGTTTTTAATGAAATATATTGATGATCCGGAAAAAATGCAGAAAGAGATACTCAAGAAAACATATTTATTTGCTTTACTGCCTATTATTTCTTCACTTTTAACAGGTGAGTTTGATATCTTATTTGGCTTTGTTTTTGGGTTGTTGATAGCTACACTTCTTTTAAGATTAAAATATAATAACATAATTAGGGCATTGAGTATGGAGGAAGCCGCAGCAGAAAAGTTTATTCGCAATCGATATTTTATCGAATATGCCCTCTATTTTGTTGTGCTTTTTACTGCCGCCAGACATCCGAGATTGGACTTTCTGGCAGCAGCGGTAGGACTATTTATGATAAAATTTATAGTCATACTGTGGTCAATTGTTGATCTGGTAAAAGATACTTTTCAAAGTAAATTTGATGAGTATAAATAAGCTTTTTGGAAATCAGTATTTTGTTTTTTAATATTGAAAGGAGGAAATTATAATGGTAGAATTTTCACCAGAAGTTATTGACACAATTATTAGAGCAGCAGCACTTTTAGGAGCAGGTTTTGCAATGATCGCAGGTATTGGTCCTGGTGTTGGTCAGGGTTATGCTGCCGGTAAAGCTGTAGAATCTGTGGCTAGAGATCCAGAAGCTAGAGGTAATATTATTACAACTATGCTTTTAGGTCAGGCTGTTGCTGAGTCAACAGGTATTTATTCTCTGGTTATTGCCATTGTTTTAATCTTTACAATATAGTCCAGAGTAAATTAAGTCGGGAGAGTAATCTCCTGACTTAATAGTACTTACTATATTTAACGACTATTCTCCCATCTTGATGATGGGTAATTATATTTCAGGAGGTGAATGTACTCTTGGTTAATATTAATACTACAATGTTATGGCAGTTACTTAACTTTTTTGTGCTTTTATTTTTACTGCGCAAATATCTTTATACACCAATAAAGGATATTCTGGATAAAAGAGCTGCTCAAATTAATGGTGATTTAGATGATGCTGAAGCTCGCAGAAAAGAAGCTGAAGAGTTAAAGGCCAAATATGAGCAGAAACTTAAAAATGCCCGCAGTGAGGCACAGGAAATTGTAGATAATGCAGAAAGTAGAGCCAACAAAAAGGCTAAAGATATTATGAATAAGGCAGAAGAAAGAGCTGAAAAATTAAAGGCCAAGAAGTTAGAAGAAATAGAACAGGCTAAAAAAGAGGCAGCAGCTGAGCTTAGAGACAGCATTGCTGATTATACAGTTCTGGCAGCAAATAAACTAATCCAGGAGCAGTTAGATGAGAACAAACACCAGCAGATGATTATGGAATTTATAGATCAGCTGGATCAGGAGAAACTGGGTGAGCTGCAATGAGAAATGAAGTAGCATCTAAATACAGCCGCGCCCTTTTTGAGCTGGGTCAAGATCATGATAATCTTTTAGAATTAAAAGAGAATCTCTCTGAATTCTGGCAGCTGGTAGAGGAAAATGAAGATTTAAAGGAACTGGTTTTTCATCAGCGAATAATGCCGAAAGATAAAAAGAGGATATTTGAGAAAATTTTTGCTGAAGAACTAAGTCAGGATATTTTGCACTTTCTCTTTATCTTAATTGATAAAAGAAGAGAGTTTTTTTTGGAATCAATAATCAAAGAGTTTAATACTCTTGTTGATGATGCCGAAAGTGTCCTGCATGTAGAAGTTACATCAGCAGTAGAGTTGAAGAGCTCTATGCTTGAAAAATTAAAAGAAAAATTAGATTCAATATTAGACTATAATATTCTGATTGAAAATAAAGTTGACGAAGAAATTATTGCTGGTATTGTACTAAAAATTGAAGATTATATTATTGACGGCAGTCTGCGTTATGAACTTAATTCATTAAAGCAGAAGCTGAAGGCAATTCCAGTAAGTAAGTTAGGGGTGAATTAATTTGAAACTGAGACCTGAAGAAATAAGTTCGATTATTAAAAAAGAAATAGAAAATTACGGACAAAAATTAGAATCAGTGGGTGTCGGTACCGTACTAGATGTTGGTGATGGTATCGCCCATGTTTATGGACTAAAAGATGCTATGTCAGGAGAATTATTGGAATTTCCCAATGATGTCTTTGGTATGGCTTTAAACTTAGAGGAAGATAATATCGGTGTTGTTTTGCTCGGTGATGAGCGGCTGATTGAAGAAGGTGATGATGTAAAAAGAACCGGACGTGTGGTTGAGGTTCCGGTTGGAGAAGCTCTTTTAGGTAGAGTTGTTAATCCGCTCGGACAGCCGCTTGACGGAAAAGGAGCAATTGAGAGTGATACATATCGTCCTGTAGAATCTGAAGCACCAGGCGTAGTTGAGCGTCAGCCTGTTGAAGTACCACTGCAGACCGGTTTAAAATCAATTGATGCAATGACACCTATCGGTAGAGGACAGCGTGAGTTAATTATTGGTGACCGTCAGACAGGTAAAACAGCAATTGGGATTGATACAATAATCAACCAGAAAGATAATGATGTAATCTGTATTTATGTAGCTATTGGTCAGAAAAACTCAACTGTAGCTCAGCTTACAGAAAGATTGAGAGAAGAAGGAGCTATGGATTACACTATAGTAGTTTCTGCTACAGCCAGTGAGCCAGCTCCAATCAGATATATCGCACCTTATGCCGGCTGTGCTATGGGTGAGCATTTTATGTACGAAGATGATAAAGATGTGCTGGTAATTTATGATGATCTTTCCAAACATGCGGTAGCCTATCGTTCAATGTCACTTCTTTTAAGAAGACCACCCGGACGTGAAGCCTATCCTGGAGATGTATTCTATTTACACTCACGTTTATTAGAGCGTGCTGCTAAGCTAAATAATGATATTGGTGGAGGTTCTTTAACCGCCCTGCCGATCATTGAAACCCAGGCGGGAGATGTTTCCGCTTACATTCCTACCAACGTAATTTCGATTACTGATGGACAGATTTATCTGGAGAGTGAGCTTTTCTTCTCAGGTGTAAGACCTGCTGTTAATGTGGGTATTTCTGTTTCTCGTGTTGGTGGTAATGCTCAGATTAAGGCAATGAAGGATGTTGCCGGTACTCTGCGTCTTGATTTATCTCAGTATCGTGAACTTGAGGCTTTTTCTCAGTTCGGATCTGACCTTGATAAAGCAACTCAGCAGAAGCTGGCCCGTGGTGAGAGAATTGTTGAAATCTTAAAACAGAATCAGTATTCTCCAATGCCGGTAGAGGAACAGGTTATTATAATTTATACTGTGACCAATGGTCATCTGGATGAACTCCCTGTTGATAATCTGGGCCGTTTTGAAGAAGAATATCTTGATTTTGTAGACAGCAATTTTGCTGAAGTAAAAGAAGAAATTATTGAAACTGGAAAATTATCAGATGAACTTAAAGAAAAATTAGATGAGATGGTCAAAGAGTTTAAGGATATCTTCCAGGTTCAAAAAAATACTATTGTAGATATGGATTCTGAGGAATCTGATACCGAAGCAGAGGAAGCTGAGGTGAAATAACAATGCAGAATATGCGTGATATTCAGCGGCGGATAGGGAGTGTTAAAAACACTCAAAAAATTACCAGAGCCATGAAAATGGTTGCTGCCGCCAAACTGAAAAATGCTCAGGATAGAGCAGAAGATGCCAGACCCTTTTTTAATAAAACAGTGGAAGTTCTAAGAGGTGTTTTTACCAGAACTGCTGAAACAAAGCATCCTCTGTTGGCAGAAAGAGAAGGCGGCAGGCATTTAGTGATTGTTATTACTGGAGATAGAGGTCTCTGTGGAGCCTATAACCACAAGGTGATTGATGCAGCTGAGGAGATTGTGGAAACTGAAGAAGAAGTTTCGCTAATGGTTCTTGGACGTAAAGCCCGAGACTACTTTAAGCGCCGCAATACAGATATTATGGCCGAATATGTTCAGCTGGATGATTACCCGGGTTATGGTTTTTCCAACAATCTTGCTGATGAGATTATTCATCATTTTAAAGCAGAAGATGTAAACAGGGTATCAATGATTTATACTCACTTTAATTCAGCAATCAGTCAGAAAGTAAAAACTATGCAGCTTTTACCGGTAGAAAAATTTGCCGAAGAAGCAGAAAAAGCTGACTCAGATGAGCAGATGGATGCTGAAACAGCGGGAGAGGAAAGCGATTCAAAAAAATATGTAGATTATATTTTCGAACCTTCCCCGGCTGAAGTTTTTGATAACATTTTACCACAGTATTTAATTAATGTTATTTATTCAGCTCTTTTAGAGTCTAAAGCAAGTGAGTTTGGTGCCCGAATGACTGCTATGGATTCTGCTACAGATAATGCCAATGAGATGATCGATAAATTGACATTGAAATATAACAGAGCCCGTCAGGCAGAGATTACTAAAGAAATTACAGAAATTGTTGGTGGAGCAGAGGCACTTAAATAAAGTTTTTTAAAGGAGGAATTTGCGTGAGTGACCAGAACATTGGTAGAGTAGTTCAGGTTATTGGTCCGGTAGTTGATATTGAATTTCCGGATGGTAAAGTACCAAAGATCTACAATGCGATTAAAATAGAAAATGAAGAAAATGACATAGATTTAACCTGTGAAGTAATGCAGCAGCTTGGTGATGACAGGGTAAAGACAGTTGCCATGTCTTCTACAGATGGACTTGTAAGAGGAATGGAAGCTGTAGATACAGGAGATCCAATCAGTACTCCGGTTGGAGAAGCTGTTCTCGGTAGAGTATTTAATGTTTTAGGTGATACTATTGATAATCGCGGTGAGGTGGGAACTGATGAGAGAATGCCCATTCACCGTCCTGCTCCTAAATTTGAAGAGCAGGAATCAACTACAGAACTTTTCGAAACTGGAATCAAAGTAATTGACCTATTAGCTCCCTATACTCGTGGTGGTAAGGTAGGTCTCTTTGGTGGTGCTGGTGTTGGTAAAACAGTACTTATCCAGGAATTGATTAATAACATAGCGACAGAACACGGAGGTTATTCTGTTTTCTCCGGTGTAGGAGAAAGAACCAGAGAGGGTAATGACCTCTGGCTGGAATTCCAGGAAGCCGACATTTTAGACAAGGTTGCCATGGTTTTCGGTCAGATGAACGAGCCGCCTGGAGCCAGAATGCGTGTAGGCTTAACAGGCCTGACAATGGCCGAATATTTCCGTGATGAAGCCGGACAGGATGTATTGTTATTTATTGATAATATTTTCCGTTTTATCCAGGCCGGTTCTGAGGTTTCTGCTCTTTTAGGTAGAATGCCTTCTGCGGTAGGTTATCAGCCAACACTTGCTTATGATGTTGGTACCTTACAGGAGAGAATCACTTCAACAAAGAAAGGTTCAATCACATCTGTCCAGGCAGTCTATGTACCTGCAGATGACCTGACTGACCCTGCTCCTGCAACCACATTTGCTCACCTGGATGCTACAACAGTACTTTCCAGAGATATTGTGGAAAAGGGAATTTATCCTGCTGTTGACCCACTTGATTCAACATCAAATATTCTTGATCCAAGAATTCTGGGGGAAGAACACTATAATGTAGCCCGTGAGGTTCAGGAAATTTTACAGGAATACAAAGATTTACAGGATATTATTGCCATCCTGGGTATGGACGAATTATCTGAGGAAGATAAAATTGTCGTAAATAGAGCCCGTCGAATTGAGCGTTTCTTATCTCAGCCATTCTTTGTTGCTGAGCAGTTTACCGGAACTCCAGGTCAGTATGTTGAGCTGGATGATACAATTCGCGGCTTTAAAGGCATTTTAGAAGGGCGTTATGATGATCTGCCTGAGGAAGCTTTTTATATGGTAGGTACTATCGAAGACGCAGTAGAAAAAGCTAAACAGCTGGAAGAAGGTGAGTAGCCAATGGCTGCTGCACCAAAAATTCAGCTTGATGTGGTAACACCACAAAAATTGGTTTATAGTGAACAGATAGATAAACTGGAAGGTCCGGCGATAGATGGTCTGATTGGTATCTGGCCCAGACATGCTCCTTTAGTTACTCCGATGCAGATAGGAGTAGTTAAAGTTGTTAAAGATGGAGAAGAAACTCAGATTGCAATCAGTGAGGGCTTTATGGAAGTTCAGCCGGATCGGATCAATCTGGTAGTCAGAACAGCTGAGCTGCCGGAAGATATAGATGTTGATCGTGCTAAATCTGCGCGTAATCGGGCAGAAGAAAAAATGGAAAAAGATCACGAAAATGTTGATTTTGCGCGAGCAGAAGCAGCCTATGATCGTGCTCTGGCCCGCCTCAAGGCAGCCGGACACCATGATCACGGCTATGATCGTTTTTAACAGACCTACACGTGCCGTGTACCACCCGACTTTTGTCGAAAAAAGTCGGGTGGTTTCGGTCAGAAAATTAAATATAAAATTAAAGGGTCCTGATCTAATCAGGGCCCTTTCTAAATTCTATTTGATTTTAATATTCAAATGAGATTTGATCAACTT
>JBKHFK010000018.1:0-14498 GCA_046540295.1 Halanaerobium sp. | reverse complement strand
TGGCAGGTTGAAAAAGGCAGAGAGAAAGATGTTATTTTGAGTTCAAGAATTCGACTTGCTAGAAATTTAAAAAAATATAATTTTCCAAATAAGAGTAATTTCGAAGAAAAAAAAGAATTAATTAATTTTCTTCAATCAAAATTGGATTTTTTGTCTGAAGCTGGGTTTGATTTTTATACAATGGATAAATTGGGTGATATTGAAAGATCAGTCCTGCATGAGGAGCACTTGATTAGTAGTGGTCATAACCAGAGTTCTGAAATTAAAGCATTATTTTTAAATAGCAATAAACATCTGTCAATTATGGTAAATGAAGAAGATCATTTACGAATACAAATTTTAAAAGCAGGGCTTGAATTTGATGAGATCTGGGGAGATATTGATCGCCTTGATAATCAGCTGGATCAACAATTAGAATATGCTTTTTCTGATAAGTGGGGATATTTAACCAGCTGTCCAACAAATGTAGGTACCGCTTTAAGGGCTTCTGTAATGTGTCACTTACCTGCTCTTGTTTTAAGTGGTCGTATTGATAATATACTGGGAGCAGTTGGTCAATTTGGATTAACTGTTAGAGGAATAGCTGGAGAAGGCAGCAGTAGTGAAGCTGAACTTTTTCAGATCTCTAATCAGATAACACTGGGTTTTAGCGAAAAAGAGATAATAGACAAATTGGATAGTGTCATTCAACAAATTATTGCTGAAGAAAGAAAAAGCAGAGAATATTTATTAAGAAATAATTATACAAAAATAAAGGATAATGTTTTAAGATCACTTGGGGTTTTAAAATATGCTTATCAGCTGGAAGAAGATGAAGCCTTAAAGTATCTATCCAGAGTTAAATTTGGACAGAATACAAATTTAATTGAAGAAAAATTGGAGCAGGATTTATTTTCTAAGCTATTATTTAAAATAAAAAATGCTCATTTACAATATAGTTTTGAAGGCAGTCTTGATAAAGAAAAATTGAATGTAAAAAGAGCAGAAGTTATACGGAATATATTAAATGAGGAGTGAAAATGATGTTTGCAAAATTTACAGAAAGAGCACGAAAGGTTTTGAGTATTGCTGAGCAGGAAGCCTTAAAGCTAAAACACAGTTATGTTGGAACAGAGCATATCCTTTATGGTTTAATTGCAGAAGGTCAGGGGATTGCTGCTCGTTCATTAATAGATAATGGTGTAAGTAAAGAAGTAGTTGAAAGCAAAATAATAGATATGATTGGTAAAGGTCAAAATGAAGTTAAAGGTTCAATTGGTTTAACCCCGAGAAGTAAAAAAGTATTAAATCTGGCAATGGATGAAGCTAGAAAGATGGGGCACAATTATATTGGGACAGAACATCTGCTGCTTGGTTTAATTAGAGAAGGAGAGGGAGTAGCTGTCAGAATCTTGATGGATTTAAATAGCGATATCAGTAATATTAAAGAAGAAGTTGTTGATTTACTTGGAGGAAAAAATTCTATGCAGAATAACAAGAAGTCTTCAGGTAGAAAAACTAAAAATCTTGATGAGTACAGCCGTGACTTAACAGAAATGGCAAGAGAAAACAAACTGGACCCAGTTATCGGGCGTGACAAAGAAATTAACAGAGTAATTCAGGTTTTAAGTAGAAGAACAAAAAACAATCCAGTTTTAATTGGAGAACCTGGTGTTGGTAAAACAGCAATTATTGAAGGTCTGGCTCAGATGATAGTCAGCGAAAATGTTCCAGAGCTTTTATTGAATAAAAGAGTTGTCTCTCTGGATTTGAGTTCTTTAGTAGCTGGATCAAAATATAGAGGTGAGTTTGAACAGCGTCTAAAAGCTGTAATGACAGAGATTATTGAAAGTGGAGATATTATTCTCTTTATAGATGAAATGCATACTTTAGTTGGGGCTGGGGCTGCTGAAGGAGCGATTGATGCAGCTAATATTTTAAAACCTGCTCTAGCCAGGGGAGAACTGCAGGCTATTGGAGCTACAACCCTTGATGAATATCGAAAATATATAGAAAAGGATGCAGCACTTGAAAGGAGATTTCAGTCTGTGCTGGTTGAGGAAAACTCAACTGAAGAAGCGATTGATATTCTTAAAGGGCTACGTGATCCCTATGAAGCCCATCATAAGGTAAAAATTACTGATCAGGCAATCGAAGATGCTGTAATTTTATCTCACAGATATATTTCTGACAGATTTTTACCGGATAAGGCAATCGACTTAATTGATGAAGCTGCCTCTAAAGTGAGGTTGAGCAACAGCACCCGGCCACCTGAATTTAAGGAATTGAGCCAGAAATTAGAAGAAGCTGAAAAGGAAAAAGAAGCAGCTGTCAAAAATCAGGAATTTGAAAAAGCTGCCAGAATGAGAGATAAAGAAAAGGCACTAAAAAAGGAATTAAAGGAACTAAAAAATAACTGGGAAGATGAAAAAGGAAAAGCTGAGGCTGTTGTAACAACTGAAGATATAGCCGAGATTGTTTCCAGCTGGACAGGTATTCCGGTTACCAAATTGGAGGAAGCTGAAACTGAAAGGCTGCTCCGCTTGGAAGATGAACTGCACAAGCGGGTAATCGGTCAGGATGAAGCCATCAAAGCAGTCTCTGAGGCTGTTCGTAGAGCTAGAGCCGGTTTAAAAGACCCTAAAAGACCGATTGGATCTTTTATTTTCCTTGGACCGACAGGTGTTGGTAAAACTGAGCTTGCAAAAACCCTGGCAGAGACAATGTTTAATGATGAAGATGCAATGATTAGAGTTGATATGTCAGAGTACATGGAAAAACATTCAGTTTCCAGATTAGTTGGTTCACCTCCCGGTTATGTGGGGCATGATGAAGGAGGGCAGCTAACTGAGCCTGTTCGGAGAAGGCCTTACTCTGTTATCTTATTTGATGAGATAGAAAAAGCACATCCTGATGTGTTTAATGTGCTGCTTCAGATTTTAGAAGATGGTGTGTTAACAGATACCCATGGTCGGAAAGTTGATTTTAAAAATACAATTGTAATTATGACCTCTAATGTTGGGGCTGATTTTATAGAAAAACAATCACAGCTTGGTTTTAAAACAGAAAATGATGAACAGGCCAGCTATGAAAGTATGAAGGATAATGTCATTTCCCAGCTTAGAAAAACATTCAGGCCTGAATTTTTAAACAGGCTGGACGAGATTATTGTTTTCCATTCCTTAAGCAAAGAGCATATCAAGAAAATTGTTGATCTGATGCTTGATGACTTGAGAGATAGATTGGAAGAAAAAGAAATTGAGCTTGAGATGACCGAGGCTGCTAAAGCCAAACTTGCTGAAGATGGTTATGATTCTGAATTTGGTGCTCGACCTTTAAGGAGAACAATTCAGCGCCAGATTGAAAATCCATTATCAATAAAAATTCTGGATAAAGAGTTTGAAGAAAAAGGCAAAATAACTATAGATGTTAAAGATGGTGAATTTGACTTTGATGTTAATTAAGATCCAGACAGTAAATTAACCTCTCTTGTAAAATGCTGTAAAAAATGATATAATTAATAACAAATATCAGCAAAATCAAAGCTAGGAGATATTGATAATGGCAAAAGCAAAAAAGTATTATCTATGTCAGGAATGTGGATATAAATCAGTTAACTGGATGGGTAAATGCTCTAACTGTGGCTCCTGGGATAGTTTTGAAGAGGTTATTGAAGATAAATCTAATAAAAAAAATAAATATGATCTGCAGAGAGAGGAGAAAGAACCTCAGCCAATCACTAAAATTTCATCGGTTAAAAGACAGCGTTATCAAACAGAGATAGCTGAACTTGATCGGGTACTTGGTGGGGGTATTGTCTCTGGCTCTCTGATATTACTTGGTGGAGCCCCTGGTATCGGTAAATCAACACTGATACTCCAGGTGGCTTCTCTTTTTAGTCAAAAATATGGGAAAACTCTGTATCTTTCGGGAGAGGAATCAGCTTCACAGATCAAAATGAGAGCAGAGCGTTTAGATTGTATGGAGGAAAATTTAAATATTTTAGATGAGAGAGATTATATGGTTCTGGAAAATCATATAGCAAAGAATCAGAATTATTCACTGATTGTTGTAGATTCCATTCAGACTGTACATATTCCGGAACTGGATGCGGCTCCGGGTAATTTAACTCAGGTTAAAGAAGTTACAAATCGACTGGTTAAACTGGCTAAAACTACAGGAATTCCAGTTGTTTTAATCGGTCATGTAACCAAGGAGGGAGAACTGGCCGGGCCAAGAGTTTTAGAACACCTGGTTGATACTGTTCTGCAGTTTGAAGGTGATAATTACCATATGTATAGAATGCTCCGGGCTCGAAAAAATCGTTTTGGTTCTACTAATGAGATTGGAGTTTTTGAGATGAAGGAAAATGGAATCAATGAAGTTTCAAATCCTTCCAGTTTTTTCATTAATGAGCGAACTGCAGATGTTTCTGGCTCAATAATTACTCCTGCTTTAGAAGGGAGCAGAGTTCTGCTGGTTGAAGTGCAGTCTCTGGTTACTGATGCTGCTTTTCCTTCCCCACAGAGGCTGGCAAAGGGTGTTGATTATAAAAGATTGTCTTTACTTTTAGCAGTACTCGAAAAGAGGCTGGGAGCTAATTTTAAGGAACATGATGTCAATTTAAATATTACCGGTGGTTTAAATATTGAAGAGCCCGGGCTTGATCTTGCTATAATAGCTGCGGTTGTTTCAAGTTATAAAGATATTTCTCTGGACAATGAACTGGCGGTTATTGGGGAAGTTGGGCTTGGTGGTGAAGTAAGAGCAGTTGGACAGATAGAAAAGCGAATTAATGAATTAAAGAAACTCTCCTTTAAAAAGGTAATAATTCCGGCGGCAAATGCAAAAAACATTGCCTTTGATCCGGAAATTAAAATAGATGCAGTTAAGGATATAGCTGAATTTGTTAAAATTATTTTAAAATAAATCATGCAGAAAAGAGGTGAAGCAGTGGAAGAAATTGACGATAAATTATTGGATATTCTCAAAGTTCTGGCACCCGGTACAGTATTTAGAGATGGACTGGAAAACATATTGAGGGCCCAGACAGGTGGTTTAATTGTAGTCAGTGATAAAGAAGAGGTGCTGGATCTGGTTAATGATGGGTTTCAAATTGAATCCCCTCTCTCACCTGCTCGTTTATATGAACTTGCAAAAATGGATGGTGCTATTGTTCTGGATCAGAATGCAGAAAATATTCTTTTTGCTAATGCCCAGTTAATTCCGGATCCAACAATTAAATCTACGGAAACTGGTACCAGACATAAAACTGCCGAAAGAGTAGCCCGCCAGACTGGTGAGCTGGTTATTGCCATTTCTCAGAGAAGGTCGATCATAACTATTTATAAGGGTGATTCAAAACATATTTTAGAAGATATAAGGGTTGTACTTGTTAAGGCTAATCAGGCTATTCAGACTCTGGAAAAATACCGCTCAGTCTTTGATCAGGCTCTGACTAACTTAAGTGCCTTAGAATTTGAAGATTTAGTTACTCTCTCTGATGTAGTGACAGTTATTCAGAGAACAGAAATGGTTTTAAAGATTCAGCGAGAAATCGAAAAATACATTTCTGAGCTTGGTTCAGAAGGAAGATTGATTAAAATGCAGCTGGAAGAACTTGTCAGCAATGTTAGGGAAGAAGGGATTTTACTAATTGAAGATTATATTTCAGAAGAACTGGAAGAAGATACATCTGACCCAGAAAAAGTGCTGGAAAATCTAACTGACTGGTCTTCTGATGAAATTTTAACCCTTAACACAATTAGTAAGGCTCTTGGTTATAGTGGAAGTGTAAATGTTTTAGATGAAACAGTATCACCTAGAGGTTACAGGATAATGCGCAAAATCCCGAGATTGCCAATGCCCGTTATAGAAAATTTAGTTGAGCATTTTGAAAACTTACAGGAAATTATCCGGGCCTCGGTAGATGAATTGGATGATGTTGATGGAATTGGAGAAGTAAGAGCTCAGGCAATTAAAGATGGGCTGCGCCGACTTCGAGATCAGGTTCTACTTGACAGACATATTTAGTACACTTCGTGATAATTTAATAGGAAATGAGCAAATTGACTGCCGCTTTTTAAAATGATATAATTATATGGTGGATTTTTATTGCTTTCATAAAAGAGGAGTGGATAAGATGTATAAAATTGGTGATAAAGTCGTTTATCCAAATCATGGTGCAGGAACCATTGTTGGTATTGAGACTAAGACTATTTTAGATGAGAAAAAAGAGTATTATATTATGAAACTTCCGATTGGAGAAATGAAAGTTATGATTCCAGTCGATAAGATTGATAAAATAGGTATTCGCGATGTTATTTCTGAAGCAAAAGCAGATGAAGTTTTTGAGTTATTGAACGGGGAAAAAAGCAAAATGTCTCAAAACTGGAATCGTCGTTTTCGTGCCAATCAGGAAAAATTAAAGACTGGTGATATATTTGAAGTGGCTGAGGTTGTAAGAAATCTGAGTATTAGAGATAGAGAAAAAGGACTTTCCACCGGTGAGAAAAAAATGTTAAGTAATGCCCGCCAGATTCTAATTAGTGAGCTGGTACTGGCAAAAGATATGGACGAAGAGAGCATTTCAGAAAAAATGGATGATTTGTTTACACTTGACGAAGAAGATTTAGATTCTTAACTAAGGAGTTTTTGGGGAGGGGGTGAGATGATGCTTAAAAAAATAATGCGCTTAATCTTTGGGGTCTTTGGTGGAGTTATCGCTTATCATTTGGTTGATATCTTTGGTCTGTCAAGTGAATACTCTTTTAGCTGGCAAAATATTGGGGAATTCTTTTTAACAAAGCAATTTTATGCTGTTCTTTTAGGAGCAGTTCTGGGTTATTTTTTATTATTTTACTTACTGGATAAATTACTTAATTTTATAATGGAGCTCGAACTAAGGTTTAAAGATATAACCTGGAAAAAAATTGTGATAGCAGTTATTGGCTTAATAGTTGGTCTTATAGCTGGTGCTATTATTAATTTCATATTTCCTATTCCTCAAATACCTCGTATCGGTATGCCTCTACAAGTTTTTATTAATATTACTTTTACCTATATGGGATTTGCCCTTGCTATTCACAAAGAAAAAGATATAGCCTCTTTTTTATTTTCCAGAAAAAAGGAAGATATCGATTGTCCGCAGATTAAAACAGGTAGTGACAAAATATTAGATACCAGTGTTATAATTGATGGAAGAATTTATGATATTTGTAATACTGGATTTATAGAAGGAAATTTTATTATTCCCGAGTTTGTTTTAGAAGAACTGCAGCATATAGCTGATTCAGCAGATGATTTAAAAAGGAATCGAGGCCGCCGCGGTCTGGATATTTTAAGACAGATGCAGAATGATGATCAAATTCAGGTCGAAATAATAGACTATGACTTTGAAGAAATATCTGAGGTAGATAGCAAATTAGTTAGGCTGGCCCAGGTGATAGAGGCTAAAGTTTTAACAAACGATTATAATCTAAATAAAGTGGCTGAATTACAGGGAGTAAATGTTTTAAATATCAATGAGCTGGCAAATGCTGTAAAGCCAGTTGTCTTACCGGGTGAAGAAATGGATGTTAAGGTGATTAAAGAGGGTAAAGAAAATGGTCAGGGAGTAGCCTATCTTGATGATGGGACAATGATTGTAATTGAAGAGGGGATTAAATACATGGGAGATGATATCTCAGTGCTTGTTACCAGTATTTTGCAGACTGCTGCTGGGAGAATGATTTTTGCCCGCCCTAAAACAAATTAAAGGATGATTGTGATGGCTGAGATCGGTGTTTTAATTGCTGCTGCCGGTAGAGGCAGCAGAATGGGAGAAAAAATAAATAAACAGTTTATAAACATTTTAGGGGAACCAATTTTATTTCATACAATAAAAAGGTTTTTAAACTGGGAGCGTGATTTTGAGCTAAATATAGTTTTACATCCAGCTGAAATAGATTATTTCAAAAATCAAATCCAACCTCTGTTTTCTAATAATGAGTTAAGATTTAATTTAATTGCTGGAGGAAAGAGCAGAAGGGAATCTGTAAATAATGGCTTAAAAAACTTTAGTGAAGAAGTCAATTATGTTATAATACACGATGGTGCCCGGCCTATGTTAAAAAAAGAATTAATAGAAAAAAGTTATCAGGCGGTAATTAAATATAATGCTGTCAGCTGTGGGGTTAAAGTTAAAGACACAATTAAACTGGTTGAAAATTCTTTTTCTAAAAAAACCCTTAATCGCAATTTATTAAGGGCGATCCAGACTCCACAGGCTTTTAAGCTGGATTTAATAAAAAAAGCTCATAATGAGTACCAAAAAGATAAAGCTCTTGATGATGCAACTTTAGTTGAAGAGTTAGGCGAAAAGGTATATATTGTTGATGGAGATTATAATAATTTTAAAATTACTACTCCAGAAGATTTAAAGCCGGCAGAAATAATTTTAAAGGAGCATTTTAATGTTTAAAGTTGGTTTTGGTTATGACAGTCATCGTTTTGTTAAAAAAAGAAAACTTTATTTAGGTGGAATAGAAATAGAATCAGATTATGGACTTCAGGGACACTCTGATGCTGATGTATTACTGCATGCTCTAATGGATGCCCTGCTTGGGGCAGTTGGAAGTGGTGATATCGGCAGTCATTTTCCGGATGATGATTCCCGATATAAGGATATTAACAGTTTGAAATTATTGGCTGAGGTGAAAAAGGAAGTAGCGAGAAAAAAATTTGTTATTAATAACTGTGATCTGGTAGTTGTAGCAGAAAAACCAAAATTAAAACCCTATCGAAATCAGATACTAAATTCAATTGCAGAAAATTTGAATTTGGAAAAAAAAGATATTAATTTTAAGGCGACAACTAATGAAAAAATGGGTTTTACTGGCCGGGAAGAAGGTATAGCAGCTTATGCTGTTGTAAGTGTAGTGGAGAAGACATTGTGGCAGTTTTTAAAGAAGCTGAACAGGAAGGGAGTATTAGATGATGTTAGTAAAGAATATAATGACAACTGATCCAATTACCATTGCTCCAGATGCAACAATCATGGAAGCAGAAAAGATGCTATCCATAAATAAAATTGGTAGATTGCTAGTTGAGGAGAATGGAAAAATAATTGGGATGCTCACAGATGGGGACATAATTTCGGAAAAAAATTTAGATGCATCTGTTAGTGAATTTATGTCTGATGATTTAATTATTATTAATGAAAATAGTACAGTTCAACAGGCAGCGAAAAAATTATCGGATAATCATATTGGAGGTCTGCCTGTTTTCAACGATAAGAATGAACTGGTAGGGATTGTTACTTCGGAAGATATAGTCTATGGTTATTTAAAAGATGAAGAAGAAGAAATGGAAATGGAAAAGAAAACTATAACTCCGGAGAGCTCTGCAATTTATCTTTCAATGACCAGAAGTCGTGATTATGAGGAATACTGGCTTAAAAAAATTGAGGGCTACGGCTATCGTGGAGCTATAACGCAGACCGGTGCCAGTGCGGAAAAACTGCCAATCAAGCTGCGTGAAAGCACAACTGTAGCTGCAATCGCCAGAGGTGTAATTAGTGAAAATTCTCGTGAAAAAATGGCTGTTTCCAATGCTGTTAAAGATGCATACAGTCAGCTGGATCTTGTAAATCCAGGTCTGGGTGGCGGTTTTAAAATAGCAGTTGTCCGCGGTGATGGTCATATATCTGTAGCAATTTTTGGTAAGTTTGGCCATGCACTGGTTGATGGTCCGGAACAGTTAACTGTTGGTACAAGTGTAATATAATATTATATTGTAAATATATTTAGGAGGAATTATAAGGTTATGAGTAATAACATAAGATTACGTTTTCCCCCGAGTCCGACCGGGAAGATTCATATTGGCAACATGCGTACAGCTCTTTTTAACTGGCTGGTTGCCAAACAAAAAGATGGAGAATTAGTTTTAAGGATTGAAGATACAGATCAGGCAAGGTCAACCAAAGAATTTGAAGATATTATTATTCAAGAGATGGAATGGCTTGGGCTGGATGCAGATGAGGGAGTAGGAATTGGTGGAGATTACGGACCTTACCGTCAGACTGAAAGAATTGATCTTTATCAGGAATATGCTGATAAGTTATTAGAATCAGGTCATGCCTATAAATGTTACTGTACTAAAGAAGAACTTGATGAAATGAGGCAGAAAGCCATTGATAATGATGAGATGCCTCGTTATGATGGTTCCTGTCGTAATTTAACTGAAGAAGAAAGGGAAGCTTATGAAGCTGAAGGCAGAGAGCCTGTACTGCGTTTTAAGCTGCCTGAGGCAGAAAGAGAAATAGTTGTTGAAGATTTAATTCGCGGAAATGTAAGTTTTAGCTCCTCTGTTTTAGATGATTTTATTATTTTTAAATCAGATGGAATGCCAACTTATAATTTCGCAGTAGTAATTGATGATGCCCTGATGAAAATCTCACATGTGATCAGAGGAGAGGACCATCTTTCTAATACTCCAAAACAGATTTTGATTTATGAAGCACTGGGTTTTGAACTGCCTAAATTTGCTCATTTACCTCTAATCTTAGATGAGAATAAAGCTAAACTAAAAAAGAGGGGTAAAGATTCAGTTTATATTGGAGAGTTTAGAGAACAGGGTTATTTACCGGAAGCATTATTTAATTTTATGGCCCTTTTAGGCTGGTCATCTGGTGATGAGGAAGAAATACTTTCTCAGTCAGAAATTATTGAGCGTTTTGCAATTGAAGATGTAAACAAAAGTGGAGCAGTTTTTGATAGAGAAAAATTAAACTGGATGAATGGGAAATATATTAGAGCAGCTGAACTGGATAGAATTGTTGAGCTTTCTTTACCGTTTCTGCTGGAGTCGGGACTTGTAGATCAGGAGTATATAGAGAATAATAGAAAGTGGCTAACTGAGGTGATTGACGAAGTAAGAACAGGCGTCGATTATTTATCACAAATTCCTGAAGAAGCAGAATTATTTTTGACAGAGATTGAATTTGAAGATCCTGCAGCAGCAGCTGAAGAATTTATAGGTGAAGATGTAAAATTAGTATTCGAAACTTTAAAGGAAAAGGCTTTTGCCAGAGAAGAGCTAACTGCTGAAGCTGTTGGAGAGATTTTTAAGGAGCTGAAAAATGAACTTGATGTTGGGGGTAGAACAATCTATCATCCAACCAGGCTTGCAATTACTGGTAAGGATTCCGGTCCGGAGATGACAAGTGTAATTTCTATTTTTGGAGCTGAAGAGATTGCCCGCAGACTTGATGCTGCTTTAGAACTGGCTCAAAAAAATTAAAATGACTAAAATCAAAAGGGTCTTCTCTCAGGGAGAAGGCTCTTTTTTAAAAATTTTGTTTTCAAATAATAATTAATAAATGAGCTAAGCCAGAAAGGAGTGAACAAATGCTAGAAGTTTATAATACTTTAACAGGAGAAAAGGAGAAATTTGAGACAGTTGAAGCAGGAAGGGTCAAGATGTATGTCTGTGGTTTAACTGTTCAAAATTATTCTCACATCGGCCATATCAGAAGTGCGATTAATTATGATGTAATTAGACGTTTTCTGGAGTATTTAGGTTATGAGGTAGATTATATTTCAAATTTTACCGATATTAATGAAAAAATTGTTAAAAGAGCAGAAGAGGAAGGTTTAACCCCTTCAGAACTGGCTGATAAATATGCCAATGCTTTTTTAGAAGATATAAGAGAATTTAATATTAAACCTGCAGATAAATATTTAAGAGTTAGTGAAAATGTAGATGAAATTATAGAAATGGTAAAAACTTTAATTGATAAGGATTATGCTTATGAGGTAAATGGGAATGTATATTTTAGTGTGGAAAGTTTTGAAGATTACGGCAAATTATCAGGCAGGAGTCTTGATCAAATGCAGGCAGGGGCAAGGATTGCAGTTAATGAAGAGAAAAGAAATCCTCTAGATTTTGGTCTCTGGAAAAAAGTTGAGCCTGGGGAAGGATGGGATAGTCCCTGGGGAGAAGGATGGCCCGGCTGGCATATAGAATGCTCAGCGATGTCAATGAAGCGTCTGGGGGCAACATTTGATATCCATGGTGGTGGAGTAGATCTTATTTTCCCACATCATGAAAATGAAATTGCTCAGTCAGAAGCATATAGTGGGCAGAAGTTTGTTAATTACTGGCTGCATAATGGTACAGTTAATCTGAGTGGAGAAAAAATGTCTAAATCTCAGGGAAACTTTTTTACAAGTAGAGAGGTTTTAAAGGAGTTTCCGGCTCAGGTAGTCAGATATTTTCTTTTAAGCAGACACTATAGGAGTCCAATTGATTTTTCTTATGAAAAGCTGGAAGAAGCTGAAGTGTCACTGGAGAGAATTAAAAACACAAGGAGCCAGCTTGGCAGAGTTTTAAGTATGGATATTAATTCAGCAGCAGAGACAGAAGAAAATGAAGCATTCTTTGCTAAAATTGTCGAAAAAAAGGAAAATTTTACTGCAGCTTTAAATGATGATTTTAATACAGCAGAAGCGATTGGTGTTCTACATGATCTGGTGGGAGAGATTAATACTTACCTTAACCAGAAGGATTTTACTTTAAATGAGAAAAATTTTGCAGTACTTGAAGAAACAGAAGAAATATTTTTAGAATTAGCAGAAATTTTGGGTTTGGAATTTGAATTGAATTCAGCAGCTGAAGCAGAAGATGATCTTGTTGTTCCTCTGGTTGAATTTTTAATAGAATTGAGAGAACAGGCAAGAGAAAATAAAAATTGGAAAAAGGCTGATCTGATTAGAGATAGATTAAAAGATATAGGAATTGAAGTTATAGATACAGCACATGGGACTGAATGGGAAATATCCAGTGGTCGAATTGATGCAGCAAAAAAAAGGAATGATAAATAAATGCCGAAAATTGAAGGAAGAAATCCAGTTTATGAAGCTTTGAGAGGAAAAAGAAAAATTCACCGTATTTTTATTCAGGAAAAAATTTCTGCCGGGATAATCGATAATATTTTAGAACTGGCAGCCGAAAAAAATATTCCAATTAGCAGAATCTCTTCTCAAAAATTAGATGAAAGTTCTAAATCACACGCTCATCAGGGAGTTATAGCAGAAGCTGATCCATTAAAAGAATATGGGCTGGCGGATATAATTGAAATTAAAGAAAATAAAGAAGGAGATTCACTGGTGGTAGTCCTGGATGAAATAAAAGACCCTCATAACTTTGGAGCGATTATTAGAACTGCCTATGCTGCAGGGGCTGATGCTGTTATTTATCAGGATCGCAGAGCGGTAGGAATTACACCTGTTGTCCTTAAAGCGGCAGCCGGGGCAGCAGAACATATCCCCTTAGTTAAGGTTTCTAATATTAATTACGCTATTCGTGACTTAAAAGAGGCTCATTTCTGGATTGCTGGTGCTGATGCAGCAGCTGAGCAGACACATTTTGAAGCTGATTTAACAGGTTCTCTCGCGCTTGTAATCGGCAGTGAAGGAAGTGGTCTGAGAAGACTGGTTAGGGAAAACTGTGATTTTCTGGTTAAAATTCCAATGAGTGGAGAATTAGGGTCCCTTAATGCTTCTGTTGCAGCCGCTGTTATAATCTATGAAATTTTCCGTCAACACGGAGAAGATATTTCTTGACGAAAGTTTTTTTAGCAAGTATAATAGTAATGTAATGGATAAGGGAGGGGATTCTGGTTGAAGATGAATGCTCATGAACTCGATTTTGATGATATCAGTTTTGAGGAGTATAAGCAGATGTCTGATGATGAACTGGTTGAACTGGTACATCAGGGGGATATGGAAGCTCAGGAAACTCTGATCAAGCGTTATAAAAATTTTGTGCTTGCTAAGTCACGCTCTTATTTTTTAGTGGGAGCTGATCGAGAGGATATTGTTCAGGAAGGTATGATCGGTCTTTATAAAGCAGTACGTGATTATAAGATTGAAAGATTGGCTTCTTTTAGGGCTTTTGCAGAATTGTGTATAACCCGTCAGATAATTACTGCGATTAAAGCTGCTACTCGCCAGAAACACCAGCCTTTAAACACTTATATATCTTTAAATAAGCCGATTTATGATGAAGAATCAGATAGGACTCTTCTGGATATTTTAAAAGGTGGTAAATTATCCAATCCAGAGGCTTTATTTATCAGCAATGAAACTTATGATTTAATTGAGTCTGAAATTTCTTCCATGTTAAGTGATCTGGAGTTTGATGTTCTGCAGGAATATTTGGACGGTAAATCTTATCAAAAAATTGCTGAAAGCTTAGATAAACATGTTAAATCTGTAGATAATGCTCTGCAGAGAGTAAAACGAAAATTGGAAGTATTTTTAGAAAAACATAATATATAAATTTTCTAATCTGCTTCTGATTTAAATAAATATGACTGTCATTAATGGCAGTATTCGGCCTGCAGCCGCCAGGCCTTTTTTGTGGATATTTTATCCTGATGGCTACATAAAAAATAAGTTAAATTTTTAAGGGGGAAGAAAAGAAAATGGCAAAAGCAAAATTTGAAAGAACAAAACCACATGTTAACATAGGTACAA